>JAUWGL010000040.1 GCA_030606465.1 Thermoplasmata archaeon
TTGTTTATATAAAATTAAAAATATGATGTGGAGGGCCAACAAAAACTAATTTTTAGAAAAAAAATAAAAAATGATAGCATAGGAAAAAACCCTTACATCTATTATTCGATCCATCCAGTAAAACTTCTAAAAAAATATGCAAATGAAATCGAAGAAAAACTAAATAAAATCGCAAATCTAGCTTTTTCTAAGAAAACAAATTACCGACCAGTTAGAATTAAAATTAAGGAGAGTGTTGAAAAAGCATGAACACAAAATCTTTTGCGAAACTATTGGTAAAACGGCCAAGGATGGTCCTCTTAGTGTTCACTATTATTACTGTTCTAATTGGTTTACAGATCTCGAATCTTTATATGGAATCAGATTTCTCCACATATTTGCCCGAGGATGATCCAAGATTAAAACTTTGGAATGAAATAAACAAGGAATTCCATGTTGGATCAACAATTATAATTATTGTGGATCAAACAGAAAAAGCATATGATCTACGAAATTCAAAGGTTTTAACTGAAATGGATGAAGTTGGCCAATATGTAAATGATTATGAAAAAGATAACGGGGAATTGGATGATGTTATCTCCGTTAGAAGCGTTGCAATTCTTATACGGGCGGAAAACGCTAAATCACCTCTACTTGGAGGAACCGGTGAAAATAAGATCCCCGATGATACGAAACTCATCCATGAGTATATGTCACAGGCTTCAGTTAATTCAATGAAAGGTGTTCTTTTTACAAATGATTACAAATTTGCTGTGATAATAGTACAACTTACTGAAGATGCAAACTTTGATGAAATATTAGCTGAAACTGAGCAAGCAGTAGAAAACCGGGGAACCACATATGCGCAAATGACAATAACTGGTACTGTTGCAATGCAGCAGGCCATCCAGGAGAACAGTATGAACAACTTGTTTTGGATGTTTCCTATTGCTTTAGTCCTTGTTTCTATTGTTATCTTTTTCTTCCATAGAAGTGTTAAAGGGATCATAATAGCTTTTCTTCCACCTGCTTATGCGCTGATGCTGACATTTGGAATTTTAGGCGCGATTCAACCTGGATTATCGATTATATCTGTTGCAATAGTAGCATTACTCATGGGATTGGGGGTTGACTATTCAATCCATCTAATGAACAGACTTGTTGAAGAAAAAACTATGGTGGATAAAATAGAAAGAGTTGAAAAAACGTTGAAATCTACTGGTAAAGCAGTTTTTCTCTCCACGGTTACAACAATGATAGGTTTCGGTTCTTTGATGATATCTAGTATGTCACCAATGGCTACATTTGGTTTTGGATGTGCAATTGGTATTCTTTTCTGTTTCATATCAGCGATGATACTTGTTCCATGTCTTGTGTTGATATTAAATTTCGAGAAAAAAGCTACATTGCCCAGCTGGAAGAAATTTGCAGGTTTCACTATGAAAAACAGAGGGAAAGTAATCCTTATAGCAAGTTTTTTTGTGGTAATGTCTCTAATACTTATACCAAAAGTTGAAACAGATGTAAATTACATGGATATGGCACCTGAGGGGATACCTGAAGTAGAAGCAATGCAGCTTTATTCTGATAAATTTGGTGGAGGAGCAAATTTCAACGCATTGTTAGTTGAAACAGATTATGATGGTCTTACACATCCTGAAACAATTGATGCAATCTACAATATGTCCAAAGAAATCAGAAGGGAAACAGCAGAGATGGGCACGGAGGTAAATGTTGTATCTGTTGCGGATCCAATAGTGGAACTAACTGAACAATTAAGCAGATTTGAGATAATTAAACAACTAGCTAATCTTACAAAACTTCAAGAATTGATAGATCTCCCAGAAATAGAAAAAGTTCTGTTTGACAAAATCGTAGAGGAAGGCCTTGTAAATGAAGACTGCTCTATGACTGTAGTAATGGTTTCTATACCTGTTGGGAGAAGCATGCAGGAAATAGAAAAAATAGTTAATAAAATCAACACGATCGCTTCAAACACAGGAATCCCTCATAATGGCCATGTATCTGAACTTACAGGTCAAGATGCGATAAATGTTGCTGTTAACAAAAAACTTGCAGATGAACAAATTCGTTCTATGATAATAGCATTGTTATTTGTACTTGCAGCTATGATTATTATATTCAACTCTACAACATATGGTTTTTTAACAATTATACCTATAGGTTTTGTCCTTGCATGGGAACCAGGATTTCTCGTAGCAATGGATGTATCATTATCTGTTGTAACTATTTCAATAGCTTCTATTATGATAGGGATAGGAATAGATTATGGTATTCACATTACACAGCGTGTAAGAGAAGGATTGCAGGAAGGATTATCTAAACAAGAGGCAACTAAAAATGCAATAGAAAAAACTGGTCTGTCACTTGTTGAAGCTGCTTCAACTACTATTGCGGGAATGGTTTCCATATACTTCATAAACATTCCAGCTCTGCAACAATTTGGCATAATTGTTCTTTTGATGACAGCTTTATCCTGCATAGCAGCAGCATTAATTCTACCAGTGTTTCTTTGTTCAAAAATTGTAAAATAAAAAAAAGAACAGTTATTGTTTTTCCCTGGAAAACTTTGTAAGAGATTTGATAAAAGGAATATCAAACAAAATATTTCCAACAATGATTATAACACCAAGCATTAACTCGCCAGATAGGTTTAATTCATTCAAAATAAAATCCCTGGCATACCAATCATAAATCAAAAAAAACCCTACAAGTAAGGGGGCAACAACAAGCAATGGAGTGAATATAATCTCTGTTCTAACGATTTTTTCATCACCAATGCTTTCTTTTTTTAGATATTCCAAACTTTTTTCATCATTCATAATTTTTTTCACCATGGCATATTCCCAGGATAGATCACCTGTTCAAAAGATATCTCAACACCCATTTGTTTCAAAGACAGTAAGAATACTATTAACAAAACCGCTGGAACAATTTGAATCATAAAATCATCATCTAGCCACCAAAACTTTTTCACCTCACCCAGCACAGCACTACTCGCTCCAACAATAGAAACCAAAAACACAATCCATAAATCTGCTTTGTACCATGTAACCATGAAAAAAAGCATGCATACTAGAAAACCAATGATATACACCTCTTTTTTACCAAAACGATGGCGCACTTCACCCATAATAGGATCTGCAAGACAGGCACAAAGAATGCATGGAATGGCTATCTGCTGAGGGAAACCCCACAATAAAATTAAAGCTGCAACTCCAAAAAACAAATAGCTACCCACTCTGTTTTTTTCATACATGCGTAATCCAAAAAAATGATCACTACTAATAACTCCCTTTAATCTAAAAACCTCTAAAGAAATTGCAAGAGCTACAGCAATTGGTGGCACCCAAAATTTCATAACATTTATCCAATCGACATCTGGTAACATGTAGTAAAATAGAAAAGAAGCTCCGAACGCATGAAATACGCGTCTATACCAATGTGCGTCAAAATCAAGAGAATTAATTTTCCTCTTAGTCTCTTGAATGTTTTTTACTAATTTATTCATATGAAAACAACAGTTTTATCTATCAAGGGTTAAAATCCCTTGTTTTCCCCCAACTATTACTTCATTAGCAAGTCCAATAAATAAACCGTTTTCTACAACTCCAGGTACATTATTTATTTCTTTTTCAAGTTCTTCAGGATTGTCTATTCTTTGAAATTCACAATCTAAAATATAGTTTCCATTATCTGTTATGAACGGTTCGTCTCCCATTACTTTTCTAAGCTCTACAGTACAACCAATTTCTTCAAGTGTTTGTTTTGCAGGTTGCCAACCAAATTGTTCTAATGCTTTTTTTGTAGAAGCCCAACCAAATTTTACAACTTCAACAGGTAATGCAAAATCAATTCCTAATGCTTTAACAACCTTGGAATCATCAACCACGATGATCACCTTTTTTGAATGATAAGCAATAATCTTCTCACGTGTAAGAGCCCCTCCACCGCCTTTTACAAGATTAAGATCGGAGTCAACCTCATCAGCACCATCAATAGTCAGATCAATCTCAGGGTTTTCCTCAAAAGTAGTAAGCGGAATGTTCTCCTCTTTTGCGATTCTTCTAGTATGCATAGATGTCGGAATACCTTTGATTTTTAACCCATCTTTTACCAGCATACCTAATTTTCTTAAAGAATATTCAACAGTAGAACCAGTACCAAGCCCCAGTATCATTCCATCTTCAACATATTCAACTGCTTTTTCACCTGCAAGTTTTTTAAGCTCTTCTCTTTCCAAATCTTCACCAAAATACATAATGGTGATATAGTACAAAAATTTATACTTCATATCTCAATTACGGGCATGAGAAAACATGTTATCTGAATGCGAAGAACACGGGTATTATAGAGGCGAGTCCTGCTCTGTTTGCGGTGAAGAAGGAAAATTCCTTATGAACGAAAAAGAACTCAACTCATTAAGTCGTATTATAGCTGGTGCACTGCGTCATTTCCCTGAGAAACTTGGGCTTATGATGGATGGAAAAGGCTGGGTTGATGTTTCTTCTTTGATAGATGCTATTGGGACAGGTAGATCTGGTTTTAACTGGTTACGTGTTCATCATATTGAAGCACTGGTATATACTGATCCGCGGGAGAGATATCAGATTGATGGTGGTATGATAAGGGCAACATATGGTCATACTATTGATGTAAACCTTGATGATCTTCCTCCTGCTGACATAGATGTTTTTTACTACCCGGTTACTGAGGAGGAGGCTGATATGATCATTGAAGGAGGATTACATCCTGTTGATCGGAAAAAAGTACATCTTAGTGGAAGTATAGAGAAAGCTATTGAAGCAGGAAAAGTAAGAACTGATGAGCCATTAATTTTGAAGATAGATGGTGTAAAAGCTAAGAAAGATGATGTTAAAATATATCATGCTGGTAAGGATGTATATATCACTGATAACGTTGATGCTAAGTATATATCTAAGGTTGCAGATTCTGAAATAAAGAAAATAATCAAAGAAAAAAAACTATAAACAGTTTTACTGGTTTTGCCTTTCTCTTTATTTTTTTGGGCTTGTAGCTCAGCTAGGTAGAACAATTGAATCCAATCTGCTCTTCTTTTAGTTTTCAGAAAATCATTTTTTCGTAGAATTTTCCTAGAAACGTTTTATGTTGCTGCTTTGGGTTTCCTCGGTAGGTTTATCTCTCATTTTACAAAATTATAGTAAAAAAACCAGATATGGCACCGAAAAAACATTAAGCTATGACAAAAATAAAGAAATATTTAAATATGTTTCTTTGATTATGTCATACATATGAATGAGTTAGATCTAATAATATTTCAGATTTCACATAAGCCTATTACAACAGCAGAGATACTAAAAAAAATAAAAACAGAATATAAAAAAAAAGTAGCACAAAAAACAATTTACACAAGCATTTATAGGTTAGAAAACCTAGGATTCATAACAAAAAAAGATAAAGGGAAAAACATACTAATTCAACAGGCATCTATACCTGTAACATCATATCTAAGTACTTTAATTGAAAGCTATTCTCACTTAATAAATAAAGGTATTTTTAAAGAAACATCTTTGAACATTTTATTGACATTGCTTCATAACAAACATACGGCTAAGAGCATAGCAGATGTTGCCGCTATTAGTTTAAGAAACACAAAAAGGTATTTATCCAAATTTCACAAACTTGCAATTATTAAAAAATACAATAAAGAAAAATTTACAAATGAATATACCTGGGAAATAAACAAAATAAACAATGAATTAATGAAATTTCTTGAAGCATATGAAGAATTCAGAGCTTTAAAAATAACTAAATCTATGGATACAAACGCTGGGCTTATCTGGTTAAACGGAATAGAATTTCTAATAAAATCTCAAAAAAATATACAAAAATCAAATTTCAAGAAAACCGGAGCAGCAGTCTTAGAAAGATATGGATTAAAGTTATTACCTGGCGATAAATTTTATTTCTATACTCACAGAAAACTGAATATCTGGGATCATGCATTCTTAACCGTAATTTCTCGAAGGCAAGATCCAACTCAGTTACGTTATCTAGCATATCTTTATAAAAAACAAACCCCTGATCAAATTGAATTTAAATCAAAAGGAAACTATTACGATAAAAAAGCAATGAAATCAGTCATTGACCTTTTTCATAATAAAAAAGAGTCATCTGAATTAAAATTTAAATACATAGCGGAATTAGAACAATTATACGGAAGATAACCATGAATAAATACGGATATAATGCTCAAAACTGGAGTTACATAAAAAACGAACTATTAAAAGTAGATAAGTTTCTAAAAAGAGAGATTGTCATCTATCTCATTGGTGGCTCTGCAATGAGCGACTATGGAATAAAAGATGCGACAAAAGATATTGATGTATTATTCGAAAATCAATATGATTGCGGAGATTTCTTCAATTCAATAACAGAACTTGGCTATGAAACATCTGAACAGTATTTCCCACCTGTAATTCAAATGGAAGCAACGTTCTTCGTATACAAGAACGATGAAATATGGATTGATTTATTTGTTGAGAACGTAATGGGTAAATTTGAACTAACGGAATCAATAAAAAATCGTTCAGTAAAAACAAATCTATCAACCAAGAAACTAAATGTTAGCTGTTTAGATAAAAACGATATTTTCTTATTCAAAAGCATAACACCAAGAGAAAGAGATGAAGATGACCTTATTCTTTTGTTAACAAGATCAGAAATAGATTTCAACATAATTCATGAGGAGATCAATAGTCAATCCACTAAATACAAAGTTCTCAAAAATGAATTTAATAATAAAATGAAAAAACTTGAAAAAAAGGGATACCGAGTTGAATACGTTAAATAAAAATGATTTGTGCTTGATAAGATAGTTCATATTTCAAAATTTGGTTCGTTTGGTATCGTAATGCCTAAATAATCATTGTTGTTACTCCATATACTTTGTATCTAGGGGCTTGTAGCTCAGCTAGGTAGAGCAATCGGCTCTTACCCGATTGGCCAGGGGTTCGAATCCCCTCAAGCCCGTTTAATCACCAAAAAAACTTAACTAACATTTAAAGAGTAAACTAATTAATTATATCTTTTGGCTAAACATAACATATAACTGTAACTGTCCGTAACGTTTGTAACAAAATATTATTAATATTTTCCTTTTTTTACC
>JAUWGL010000005.1 GCA_030606465.1 Thermoplasmata archaeon
CATCACACCAGAAGTCTATTTAGAAGTCGTAAGTAAGCTAAAAACAAGGCATCAAAACGTAAGCATTCCAATCTACGGGTAGAGATTTTCTTACGTTTGGAACGTAAGCAGAGAACACAAGGCGTAAGCCGGAAGTTGAAAACGTAAGTCGGCTGTTTGAGAACGTAAGGTGCTGGGTGTAGGCCGTAAGCCTCTTTACATTGTGTATTGTTTGACAAATCAGATAATATCATAAGACAGAAGATCAAGTAGATAAAACTCACTGACCATGAGTAAATATGGATATTTCTTCTATCCTTCTTATTTTTGGGAGGTTAAATAGTAGCGTTGAGCTGAAATCAATTTAATTGTTTTTGTAATAAATGTTGGAGTAAATATTTTAGAGGAAACATTTAAAACCCTTTATTAGATATATAATTTGTGGAGGTAATAAGAGATGAAATATTCTAAAATAACAAAAATTGGAGCAGTTGTAATAGCAATAATTTTTCTAGGTAGTATGATAGTGCTACCTATGAGTGGTGCAGTTAATATAAAAATAAATAAAAGTGCCATCTTAAAGCAGGTGGATAAAAATAGAAACCAATATGATACAATCGAACTTCCACCTACAGAAAACGTTGGTATTCCTCAACGGTATGATACAATCTATATACCTGAAGAGGATGTTTCATTAGCAGGCTTACAGAATGATATCGGATACAATTGTGATGCTGGTAATAACATTGTTAAATCTTTTCCACTGTATGCTGGAGAACCTGTGAATGAACGTATTCCTGGAAATGGACGTACGGGTGAATTAGATCCAGGTAGTGGTGATGATGCTGACTGGTATAAGTTTTCTGTCTGTGAAGGTCAAACTCTTTCTGCTACGCTAACCACTAGTGAAGATTATGATTATAGCTTTTCGAACTCCCTTGGGGAGGATGTTGGTCATAGCTATACTGCTGATGCAACCGGGATGTATTTCATTCAAATTTTCGCGAACTCTGGTGCGGATGACGGTGAGTATGAGTTTGATATAACGATTGGTGGGCAGAATGATGCAGACACAGGTGGTGATGCTGGAAATAGCATCAGTCAGGCTACATCCATAAGCGAAGGTTCTTACACAGGGTACATGGATTATGATGACCAGGAGGACTGGTATAGTTTTACGGCAAACTCTGGCCAGGGTATTTTTGTAACAATAGAACAAGCAGATGATAGAGAAGCAGATTTCGACATTCATCTGTATAATCCATCTGACGAATTGGTTTGCTCAGCTCAATATTATGGTGAAGATGAACTTGAATTTCCCGCTGATGCCTCTGGGACTTGGAAGATAAAAATTGACATGTTCCCAGGATGGGATGAGAGTAAATGGCCTGATAACTACTTCCTTTATGGAGCAGGTGCCTATGAACTTGATTTAGATATTGGCGGTACAGCAGAAGCCCCACCTGTCCCAATGCCACAGCCTGATATAACACCAGTTGCACAAACATTTATTGTCAATGATGATCCTAGTAGTAATAAAGACGAATATGGGTATCTCGCGGCAGTTCCTGCAGCAAACTACCTCAGCGGAGGAAAGAGATTTGTCTCTCCGATAGTGTACCAAGGTGTTGACTTCATTCCAACTTGGTTCACAACAGTGGATGAAACCACTCAGTATCTCCTTGATGATTGGAATACCTATCTATCGAGACATAGTAAAACAGCAGCGGAATATAACATTCTAAGTGATCCAGTGAAAGCAGCTGCAGATATTGCAACAAAACGATGGAGTTCCTCAGATACAGTGGTTCTTGCAGTTGATGGAAGTGGTTTTGCTGATGAGATAATAAATGTCGTGGACGACGATGTAACACTTTCCTCTCCGCCGTCTACTACCACTGTTCAGCCTGAGAGTTTAAAGGATTTTGGAGGGACTTTTGCATCTCCAACGCTCATTGGTAAAAAATGGGGTGCGATTCATTTAATTGGAAAGGGTGATGACTTTTCCGGTGATACAGGTTTAATCACTCCGAGATATGAGGGCGTAATGGATGACTGGTGGCCTTTCCCATATGATTCTAATGGCGAGGATTTAGATACGTTCTATCCAATCACCCGCCCTGGCATATGGTTCCCCTATGTGACGTCAGTAGATGGTTTAGATGAACTTCAAGTTATAAAATACAAGGGAGATAGGTATAACATCCCAATTGATAGCAGTGATTGCAGTATAGAGGTTACAATTACAACAGATAATCCTTCGAATTTAATAGTGTATCTTGTTGATCCAGAAGGTAATGTGCGGAGGCCAATGGTTCCTCATTATAACGGTGGAGATATAAATCCCCTTCACCAGTGGAATGGTGGACATTGGAAACATGATCAAGCAGAGTTCCGTACTTGGATAATAGAACCACATACTGATTTTTCTGTCGATGTTAATAATGCAATGGAAGGTACATGGACTGCTATTGTAGTCCCATTTTTAGATCATGAAGCAGGAGATACCGGTTTTAACGGGGAATATCATATTACGGCCAATATAAGGAAATATAATCCTGATAGAATCTCAGCTGCACTTTCAGCTGCAAATGGCGCTGTAATTGCTTCAATGAAACATGCACCATTGCTATATGTAAACAAGGATTCTGTTCCATCTGAGACATCAGATGCGATATCTCAACTTGGAGCATCAAACAAAATTTTCGTAAACATCAATGATGTAAGCAGCGCAAATCCAGGTGGTACAGAATATACTACGATGCAGGAAGTAATTGATGTTATAAAAGCAGATTCTCATTCTGAGAACTTCATTACTATTACTTCTCTTGGAACTGGTGATGGTTATTTTGCACCCGCAGCGATGATGGCTGCATATCATGTCTCACCGGTGTTAAATATTGGTGAAGCTAAGGAGGCGTATAATACGTTAGATGCGATGGCAGCTTGGCGGGAATACGCTGGTGATTATTACCATGGTTGCAGATCAGTAGGTCATCTTCCACAAATGAGTGAACCGATTGAATTGAAAAATCCTCCATCATTGTTAGATCTAATAATATACTACTTTACACATGAAGATGAAGACGGCAATAGAGAACTTCCACCAGTTGGACTTGACTTAAAGTTACAATGGTTCAGCACCGTTCATGATGGAATCCATGACCTTATCGCAGGTTACGGTCTCGATAAGGCGGGGCAAGAAGTATACATGTTCGTTGCACCAAGAGATACAGACATACGCGATCCAATAACTAGAGCGATGGTAGGAAATAACTCTTATGCTGGGCATATTCCTGTAGAAACACCGGCGTTCTCATCTGATGTGATCTGCAGGGATATTCTTTATCCAGCTGTTATCTATGCCAACCCAGGTAGAGATGTAATAACCTCTCAAATGATGAACTTCCCAGATGGATATACATGGAGTGCAAATGATGGAAATGGATATCCTAATTATGCATCTCGTTCTAATAAACAATCGTTTTCATCTCAGGGAAGATTCTACGAGGGACACTGCATATGGGACAACTTACTGGAAAGATATAACACAGGGGCAAGCCTTAGCTACTATACTGGCCATGGAACTGGTGGATCTGGCATATCCGCACAATACAAGAACATTGCTGAACAATTCCCACTTGCAGAACCTAGATATGATCATCTCAAAGATTTTGACTGGTGGGATAGCTGGCGTGGCTACAGCGGGTATGATAACCAACAGACAAAAACCTGCCGAGAGCCTGGAGCTTCAGCTTATAACGCACAAGAACCTAACCTATATGACATCATTCATTTCAAATGGGTAGATCAATTATTCGAAAATCTTCACAGTGAAATGGAATTCTGGAGTTCATGTACCACTGGTGAACACTGGGGGCCCATGGTATACCTATCGCATGGATCAGCGATCTGGTTTGGATGCGCTGGATCAGCATATGGTGTACAAGATGATTTACATAATAGTTGGATGTTCCATGATGTCTTAGTAGAAGGAAAAGGCATTGGAGAGTCACAATCAAAATACCAATGGCTCTTTAACCGTGATTTTACAACCGGTGATCCCGCAACATTGTATGGACGGTCAACTCTTTTCCAATTGTCTTCGGGTGGTCTAACAAATGTTAAGGCGCTCTTTGGAGATCCAACGATGACCTGTTACAGTCCAGACTGGATTGAACCAACACCAGTAAATCCATAAAACCTCTCTTCTTTCTTTTATTTTTTTAACTTATTTTTCACCTGGAGAAATAGGGCTATAATGTATTAGCTGTTTTGAAATTGTAAATTGTGGGATGCTTAAAAGACTGGGCGCTTTAAGAAGATGCAATGTACTGGGTGTAGGCCGTAAGCCCCTTTCTGTTTTTTATTAAAGTGTTTCTATTTGACATAGGTTATTGTTTTTTATGATTTCTACCAGTTTGTCAGCACTGTTTTTCACTATGTCTGTAAGTTTACCTGACATTGTTTTAGGTTGAATACCAATAAAAAATATGTTTTCAACATGCTGCTCAAGATATCGTATTAAAACAGATATGGGAATTCCATGAGTACTGATTGTCATAACACCGATTTTTTCTTTTGGAACAATACGAATATCGCCAGGTTTAAGATTCATTTCCACAGCATCAACAATAATTAGGTTCTTTGGCCTGTTTTTTTTAATAATCGAAGTATAATTTTCAGGCGTAGTTCCACAGTCTATGATAAAAATATTATTATGTTGTTTATCACTTAATTTACCTGCAACATATGGACCAACAGAATCATCTCCGCCTTCTCTGTTGCCAATGCACATTATAAAATAATCCATCTTATAACTCAAACAAACAAAAATAGAAAAAGGTTGCGTTCAAACTAATTGTTAATTATAAAAAATTGACATTATCAGTTCTTTTTTCCAGATTAACTAGTTCATGTAAGATATGGATAAAAAAAGCCGCCTATTTTAAATCCAACTATTAGACCCATTGCGATTAGCATCCCAAGTCGAGTATTTTCTGGTAGGCTTTCATCTTTTACTGCACCAATTATTAATCCAATTGCGAGAAGGATTACTCCGGTGTACTGAATTTGATTTCCAACTGTTGCTATTATCCTTTTATTATCATTATATTCTTTATATTCTATTTCATAATTGTTTACTGCTTCTTCGTACTCCTCCATAGCCTCCGAATAAGAATAGTTACCATAAGCGTCATAACTACCGCTATAATCTGGATATTCAGGTTGTACCGGTGCCTCAAAAAAACCCATACCCGTAATTATTATACCACCCGTCATTAGTATAATAAGTCCTATGATTATTAGTGAGATGTAGCTACGAGAGGCAGGATGCCTATATTGTGTTGGTGGTCTATTATAATCTCCATTCATGTCCTATCACGCTTTAATTTTTATTTTAAATATTTTACTAGCCATAGTTTACAATCGAGAAATAGCCGCCTATTTTAAATCCGACTATTAGGCCCATTGCGATTAGCATTCCAAGTCGAGTATTTGCTGGTAAACTCTTATCGTTGATGGCACCAATCGTTAAACCAACAGAGAGAAGTATTACACCTATGTATTCAACTATATTTCCAATTGTTGTAATCATTCTTCTATTATCTCTATACTCCTTATCACCACCATACATACTACTTACGCTGCTGCCGTCATCTTCACCAGTATCTAAAAAACCGAAACTGAACCATATTATACCGCCTACTAAAAGTATGATAATACCCACAATAATAAGTGCTAAATATCCACGAGAAGGAGGAGAACTATACCCTGGGGGCCTACTTTGCGGTGGTCTACTTTGTGGAGCAGGTGTTGTTCTTCCAACTGATGTTTGTGAAATACCAAATCCCTCATCCATAAGCCATCAAAAAATAGGTACATTATTTCATGTGGTTAAATATTTCGATTTCTTCAATGATATCCTAAAAGTATTAGAATCTCTCAAGAATTCCTCTAGCAGCAATAATCCCTGTTGCTGCAGATGCAACAATACCACGTGAAAGACCAGCTCCATCGCCTGCGACAAAAAAACCTGGTATGTTTGTTTCCAGGTTTTTATCTACAAGAAAACGCATAGAATAAAACTTAATTTCAGGAGCATACAAAAGTGTTGAATCAGAGTTAACACCAGGAATAACTTTATCAAGCTTATCAAGTCCTTCTATTATATTGGTAACAATTCGATGTGGCAAAGCCATAGATATATCCCCCGGTGTTGCATTTTTTAATGTAGGTTTAACATATGATTTCTGAATACGGCTTTTTGTTGAACGCCTTCCCATTATAAGATCCTCTAAACGTTGAACAATAGGCATTTTACCACCAATTGTTGTAGCAAGCTTAGCAATTGAAACACCATACTCAGTAGTATTCTCTAGAGGATGAGTAAGTCGTATATTTGTTAACAAAGCAAAGTTCGTATTCTCAGATTTGACATTAGTAATAGAATGACCATTAACACCAATATAATCACCATAATCCTCCATGACAACAAAACCATTAGGACAAGTACAAAAAGTCCTAACAAAATCATCAAAACTCCTCGTATAAATATGAAACTTCGGATCCCATACATGTTCAACAATGCTGTCCATAACAACAGCAGGAATCTCAACCCGTACCCCAATATCAATAGGAGCAAACTTAGTCTTTATATTAAGTCTCTTAGCCTCAGAATTTAACCAATCAGCACCAGATCTACCAGTAGCAGCAAGAACATATCTCGTCTCAATTTCCTTGCCGTCATCTAAGATTATTTTAAAACCGTTTTCACAGCATATTTGCTTAACCTCAGTATTCAATAAAAAACTTACACCCTTGCTTTCCAGATACTTCCTTATAGAATTAACAACTGATGGTAACCTATCAGAGCCAATATGCCGCTGAGGTATAGGTATAAACTTAATACCGTGACAAGCTGCTGTTTTCTCCAAACCCAAAGAGTCACCCTTGTATAGTTTTTTCGAGGCACCATGTTCCAAAAAAATATTATCAATTTTTTTAATAAGATCATCAGCCTCATCTTTTGATACAAACTCTTCAAGGTTTCCACCGACATCTGATTTCAAATTAAGCTTACCATCAGATAGCCCACCAGCTCCACCAAGACCACAAAGAATATTACAAGGCTTACATTCCCTGCACCTAATAAACCTAGAAATAGAAGGACATTTCCTATTGTTAATATCTTTACCTTTATCTATAACAAGAACCTTAGCAGATCTTTTGCTAACTAACTCATATGCTGCAAAGAGACCCGCAGGTCCAGCTCCTACAACCACTACATCAAATTTCAAGCAACCTTAAAACTGGTAAGAGCTTTAAAAAGCTTATGAAGAAATTCATTTTCCTTCAAATTCTACTATTGAATAGACATTTTCTCCTTTAAGTTTATCTCTGCCTCTGAGATCAACAAGTTCAACGATAAATGCGCATTCGACAAGTTCTCCACCAAGTTTTTTAACCAGGTTTCTTGCAGCAGATGCTGTTCCAGCAGTTGCGATCAGATCATCAACGATTAGGATCTTATCGCCTTTATTTATCGCGTCTTTATGAACCTCGATTTTATCCTTACCATATTCAAGAGTATATTCCTCTGATTCAATCTCAGCAGGTAGTTTACCTGGTTTACGTATCGGTACAAAACCACAACCCAATAGATATGCAAGAGGCGCTCCAAAAATGAAACCACGTGATTCAATACTAATTACCTTATCGATTTTTTTATCCTTGTAACGATTATAAAGAAGATCAATGGTTTCCTTAAATCCCTCCGCGTCCTTTAACAATGTTGTAATATCTCTGAACATTATTCCTTCTTTTGGCCAATGAGGTACTGTCCTGATCTTTGATTTAATAGATTTAGTCATCGTTGTCACCCAATCTTCAAATAACACTTCTTCTTCATATTCTATACTGGATGCCATATTTAAACATAAGCAAAAAGCTTTTTTAGTTATTTCTATTCGTTAAAACTATGCCAGTAAAAATTGGAATCATCGGAGGAAGCGGTCTTTACAACATAGGAATAATAAAAAACAAGGAGGAAATAGATGTCAACACTCCTTTTGGTAAGCCTTCTGATAAAATAACACTTGGAAAAATCGGAGGAATAGAAGTTGCTTTTCTACCACGACATGGCAGAGGCCATATTTACCCACCACATAAGGTAAACTACCGAGCAAATATTTTCGCTATGAAAGAATGCGGAGTTGAATACCTTGTTTCAACAGCAGCTGTTGGCAGCCTTAAAAAAAAGATTAAACCATGTGATTTTGTAATAGCAAACCAACTAATAGATAGAACTGCAAAAAGAGCAACTACTTTTTTTGAAGAAGGAGTAGTGGCACATGTGGCTTTTGCAGATCCATTCTGTAAAAAATTCTCTGACCTAGTATATGATACAGTAAAAAAACAAAAAGTTGATGTTCATCGTGGAACCTATATTTGTATGGAGGGACCACAATTTAGTACACGAGCAGAGTCCAACCTATACAGAAGCTGGGAAGCCGATGTGATTGGTATGACCCTTGCTCCAGAAGCGAAACTAGCACGTGAAGCAGAAATATGTCTTTGTGGTATACTAACAGTAACAGACTATGATTGCTGGTATGAAGGAGAAGAAGACGTAAGTGTAGCATCAGTTGTTGAAAATCTGAAAAAGAACGATAAAAACCTGGCAGATATCATCAAAAAACTTATTCCAAAAATAAAATACAAAAGAGATTGTGAGTGTCACAATGCCCTTGAATGTGCAGTTATCACTCCTCCAGAACTTATTAAAAAGAATGGTAATCCACAGGTTAATCGGGTTTTGTTAAAAAGATTTTCAAAATAGTTATTTTTTGCTTCTATCTCTTTTGTTCCTAACTGACAATATAAATAATAATAACCATATTATTCCTGAAAAAACATCTGCTGTAAATGAGATCCAATACCCCATTGTAGTAAATGTTACAGCCAATATGAACAGTCCAATTGTTGTAAGCCCTGCTGTGTATACATTGAGAGTGGTTTTACCATGCCACACCTCTCTTAGTTGTGGAAGTAGTATGAAACCAAAAAGCATACTAACAACAGCAATTACAATATCCTGCCAAATATAACTTTCTCCAAATAGGGAAGTTAGAATATCTTGTAACATTCATCCATATGGAACCATAGAATATAAATAAAACTTATGCATCGCATAGAAAGGAAAATGACTGAAAGAATTAAGCTTGCACAAGGTGCAGGCGGGGAATTAATGGATAATCTTATTAAAGAAAAAATTTTGAAATATTTTGTTAAAGAATCAAAAACATTGGAGATCCCTCTTTCTATGCTTGATGATTCAGCAGTGGTTGACGATATTGTTTTTTCTACTGATTCTCATACTGTTCGACCAATTATTTTTCCAGGTGGCGATCTTGGTAGTCTTGCGGTTGCTGGAACAGTTAATGATGTAGCTGTTATGGGTGCCAAACCTATTGCTCTCTCTGCTGGTTTTATTCTTGAAGAAGGGCTTTCTGCGGAAACTTTTGAAACAATTGTTAAAAGCATGGGTCAGTGTGCAGATGGTGCTGGTGTTCCTATTGTTACTGGTGATACAAAGGTTGTTGAAAAGGGTGCGATACAGGAGTTCATGATTAATACTAGCGGCATTGGTAAAAGAACTTCTTTGCTTGATAAAAATATTGAAATTGTTAAACGTTTTCGAAGTTTTAACAGTAGATGGCTTCTTGATTCAAACCTGAGGGCGGGTGATATGATTATTCTTTCAGGTAATATTGGTGAACATGGTATTGCTTTGATGTCTTATCGTGAGGGTTATGGTTTTGATACCGAGATAAAATCTGATGTTGCACCTATAAATCGTCTTATGGAAAAAGCACTTACGGTTGGAGGTGTTGTTTCTGCTAAAGATCCTACTCGAGGTGGTCTTTCGAATACTGTTAACGAGTTTAGTGAGAAATCAAAAATTGGACTCTTGCTTGATGAGGAATCCATTCCAATCCCAACTGGTGTTAGATCTGCGTGTGATATGCTTGGTATAGATCCACTTGAAATTGGGAACGAGGGTAAGGTCGTTATCGGCGTTGTCAAAGAAAAAGCAGATGATGTTCTCAAAGTTATTAAGTGTCATCCTCTTGGTAAAAATGCAGTGATAATAGGTGAGGCAACAGATGAATTTAAAGGCGTTGTACTTGAGACAATTGTTGGCGGTAAAAGGAATTTGCATAAGCCTATCGGGGATCCAGTGCCAAGAATATGTTAGATAATGATTAATTTAATAAGTAAATTTTTAAATGGGATGCTAGATTACCTCAAACAGAACTTGTTTATGTTCACGGAGGCAATTTTTTATGGCGAAAGGACTTCCAAAATCATTTAAAAAAGCGTTATGGGTGTATCATTGTAACTCTGGTTCTTGTAATGGTTGTGATATTGAAATTATCGCAGCACTCTGTCCGCGGTATGATGTTGAACGTTTTGGTATTAAACTAGTTGGTTCACCACGGCATGCAGATGTTTTACTCATTACAGGCCCCGTAACACGACAGATGGAGGACAAGGTTAAGCGCATATTTGAGCAGATGCCTGATCCTAAGGCTGTTATTTGTGTCGGTAACTGCGGGAATACTGGTGATGTTTTTTATGAGTCATATAATCTTGTTGGCCCAGTTGACAATGTTATACCTGTTGATGTTCACGTAATTGGTTGCCCACCACTACCCGAGTCAATCATAATGGCAGTCGCTAAGGAATGGGTTAAACTTGAAACACTGGAGGCGAAAAAATGACCGATAAAAAAAGATTAACCCCTGAAGAACTTGTTAAATATTTTAAGGATGAATTTAAAACAAAAATTAAACATGCTGAAATCAAAAAACGAACTGCGGGTTCGAAGAAAAAAGAATTTGTCAATATTTGGATGAAGATTGATAAAAGTATTTTTAAGGGTGTTATAAAACATCTCTGTGATTATCAATTTCCGCATCTTGCTGTTGTTTCTGGTAATGACCTTGGTAAAAACATTGAGTTGATATATCATTTTTCCGTTAACTTTGGAACTCGATTAGAAGAAATATCATTAAACATTGCTGTGGAGCTACCTAAATCCAAACCTGAGATTGAGACTATTTGTGATTTTGTTCCTGGAGCTTTGATTACTGAGCGTGAGAAACAGGAGATGCTTGGTGTGAAAATCATAGGTATACCTGACAGCCGCCGTTTGTTCCTTCCAGAGGATTTCCCGGAGGGTGTTTACCCGTGGAGGAAGGATGAAAAAGGTATGGAAAAAATGATTAGAAATTTACATGAGGTGAAAAAATGACCAAGAAAAAAGAGATTACTAAGACTACTTATCAGCTTCCTATTGGTCCTATACATCCTGCACTTAAAGAACCGGTGATGTTTGAGTTTGAGATTGATGGTGAGCGTATTGTTGATGTTGATGTTAGTCTGGGTCATGTTCATAGGGCTATTGAATGGGCGGGTATGAGACGTAATTCTATTCAGATTTTGTACTTGGCTGAGCGTATTTGTGGTATTTGTTCGATTTCTCATCCAATAGCTTTTGCTCGTGCTGTTGAGGATGCTTGTGATATCGAGGTTCCTGAGCGAGCAGGATATCTAAGAGTTATACAGTGTGAGCTTGAACGTATTTGTTCGCATATGCTTTGGGCGGGTGTTGCTGCTCATGAGATTGGTTTTGATTCTGTTCTGTTTTTGACTTGGGAGATGCGTGAGAAAGTTCTTGATCTCACTGAGTATTTAACAGGAAATCGTATTACTAAGGCAATTATTACTATTGGTGGTGTCCGTCGTGATATAACAAAGGATCAGCTTCCGAAGATTCATGAGACGTTGAATTATTTTAAGGATAATTTTGAGAAGCTTCGTAAGATCTTTTTGGATGATAAGACTTTTAAGCTTAGGAGTCAGGATTGTGGTATTCTTACTTATGATGATGCGTTGAAGCTTTGTGCTGTTGGTCCTACTACTCGTGCATCTGGTGTGAAAAAAGATGTACGTGTTGACCAGGCTTATGCTGCTTATGGTGATCTTGATATTGATTATATTACGCCTGATGTTTTAACTGGTGAGGTGAATGGTGATGTGTATGATCGTATTATTGTTAGGTTGTTAGAGGTTAAACAGTCTATTGAGTTGATTGAACAAGCTATTACTGGGATGCCATCTGGTGATATTGTTTCTGAGCCTAAGATACCAAAACTTCTTAATCATATTAAGAAAACCGCTGGTGAGGGTATTGGACGTCATGAGGCTCCGCGTGGTGAGGTTATTCATTATGTGAAGTTTGATGGTGAACATGAAAATCCTTATACCTGGAAGGTTCGTGCTTCTACCTATAACAATATTCTTCCGTGGATTCCAATGCTTAAAGGTGAACAAATCGCTGATATTCCTATTGTTGCAGCAAGTACTGATCCATGTATGAGTTGTACAAACCGTGTGGCGATAGTTGACCAAAACAAAAAATATGAGTTGGATAAAGAACAACTACATAAATTAAGTGTTGAGAAAACAAGGAGGCTGATGAGATGAAGTTTTCGATGCTTCCGCAGGTTTTTGTACAGATGTTTAAAAAACCATGGACTAATAAGTTCCCTGCTAAATATATACCTAGTAATACAACAAAGTTTCTTGAAGATGTAGGTGCTGGTAAGGTAAAAATTATTCCGCCTGTTAAAACACCTGAGGGTTTCCGTGGGAAGATAATATATGATGCAGAAAAATGCATAGGCTGTCAGCTTTGTATTAAGGTATGTCCATGTGGTGCTATTGAGTTTAAACCTGAGGAAAAAAAGATAAAAATCTATCTTGCTCGGTGTTGTTTTTGCAGTCAGTGTAACGATGTCTGTCCTACTAAATGCTTGAGTATGAGCGATGAGTTTTTACTAGCTGATGCTGACCCATATTCTAAGGATTTAATCGTTGAATAAATATTAGGCTTGATTTGATGAGGTTTATCTCTAAGGATGTTGCTCAAGATGAAGGTTTTGCTTAACTATTGTTTGTGATTTATCATGGGAAAAAACAGAGATTTAATACAGATCTTAGCACTAGTTATTATTGGTATGTTCATACCGTTCCTAGGTTCAATAACGATAACTTATGGTTTAGATTTAACCAATGTAAATAATTTGCTAAAAATTGGTTCAACATTTGGATATTTTCTACTGATTTTTGCAATTGAACTTGTAATAGTTTTTTTATATTTTACAATAACAAATAAGATAGCCGGTAAAAAAATGGATAAACATAAGCCAAAATAATACTACAAAATTTTAAAAGTAAAAGATAAATATGTGAACTATAATTCCGGTGACAAAGAGGTTAATAAATATGGCAGTAACAATTGATGAGGAAAAATGTACAGGTTGTGGTACATGTGTTGAGGCATGTCCTGTAGATGCATTAAAAGTTAATGATAAAGCAAAGGTTGATGAGGATGCCTGTATCGACTGTGGTACATGTGTCGATGAATGCCCTGAAGAGGCAATAAGTCTTTAAACCAATTTTTTTAGATGTGATGGATGTTTCCCCCATCAAATTTTTTTCTTTTCTAATCTTTTTTGAACCTTTTCACTAGTTAACTCCTTCAAGGCATCTTTCGCAATCCATCTAGCAGTTTTTGAATCAATTTTTAAAATCTCCTCTGCAAGTTTTATCATTTTTTTATTGAGAGTTAGATTGCGCTTACCGATGTTTCTTAAAGCCCAGTTAACAGCTTTTTTAACATAGTTACGTTCATCAGTTGAGTGTTTTTTAATCAGGAGGCTGAATTGTTCAAACTCCTTGTCACTAGCTTTTTTATCATGAGCTGATAGACCGGCGATTAATGAGAAGGCACCTCGTTTAATAAACTCCTCTTCTCGTTCAGCCCACTCGAAAATCTTCTCCTGTGCAAGAGGAGTTAAATCAAAAAGACTAGTACATGCTTGATCACAAATATCCCATGAATCAAAATCTTTTGCCCAGGAATTCATTTGTTTCCCTGTAACCTTTGATGGGTCTTCAATAAAGCAGGCTAGTAATCGAGCATCATGAATACCAGAAGCCCATAACTTTAAAGCAAGATCATGATCTTTACCGATCTCTTTAGCAATAGGTCTCAACTTATAAATTGAAACACCGAGATTATTTTTTGGATTAATTCCATATCGTGCCATTCCTTTTACATTTTCAGGGTTTTCTAATGATCTCAATTCTTTAATTACTTCCTCATATTTCATTTTCTAATTCTCCGGTTATTATTTTATAAAAAGTATCAGCAACCATCTGTGCCCCGACATTGTTGAGATGAGCACCATCAATAGTTACATGTAAACCTCGTTTATGAGATATTCTATTTATATCTCCTGATGTTTTTGCTAAATAATCACTGATGGCACCTGTTGATTCAAGCATGTACCTGGATGGTTTCTTAGAGGACAAAAATGAAAAAAACTCTTTTTGCAGATTAATATATTCCACATTTTCAAACTCAAAGGATAAATCTCTGATTTCTGCAGACAAACACTCCAACTTTTTATTCCATTCATTTTCGATGTCTTCACCTAACAGCAACGGTGAAACAGTAAAAATCTTCTTTGCTACTGGAGATATTGTGTTAATAATATCAATATAACATTCTCTGAATTCATCTTTGTTTTCAGTCCATGTTTGATTAAAAATAACTTTAATCGCGGATTGTAACATTGATGTATGTGCAAGAACATCATTAGTACCAACCCAGAGAAATGTGATATCATATTTTTCAGAAAGATTCATTTTCTTTATTCTTCCAAGAAGGCTTCTTACTGTGTCACCTCCTCTTCCACAG
>JAUWGL010000117.1 GCA_030606465.1 Thermoplasmata archaeon
AAAAAGATAAGCTACTGCTTTTCCAATCATACTGCAACCAACAACAGCACCTTGTATCTCCTCATTGAGCTTCTCTATTGCAGAGACAATTGATTTTATTTGATTATCCTTATCCGTAAAAATAACATTTCCTTTTTTTACAATTATAATAGAATATAGAGATCGTGAAAGTACAGCTCTTGCAATATTCATATCTCTTATTGTTGCTTCTTTTAAGAGAATTTTAATCGCCTCTGATATAACACTCATCAAAATATGGTTTTATTTCATTTAAAGTTTCTTTCAAATATTTGCTTGGATATAGCTGCTTTTCCAAAAGTTTTGATGAAATTACTTCTGTGTCATTTTTGAACTGTTGAAGATAAAAACGTTTGGATCCTTTCAGCCATTTTGCAATGTCAATAACATCCTCTTTTTTGAGAAGATCTGGAACGAACGTTGTTTTAAACTCATAATTAGATGCCTTTTCTTGAATGATTTTTATGGATTTATTAACCTTTGAAATAGAAGTTTTTACACCTGAGAGGGCATCGTATTTTTTCTTTGGAGCTTTAACATCCATAGCTACATAGTCTACAAGTTTTTTGTCAATCAGTTCTTTAAGTTTTTCAGGGAACGTTCCATTTGTATCAATTTTTATCAAGTACCCTAGTTTTTTGACTTTTTCACAAAAGCTTGTAATATCTTTCTGAAGAAATGGTTCTCCACCAGAAATTACTAGTCCATCGAGCATTTTTTTACGTTTATCAAGAAAAGATATTACTTCATCTTCTGATATCTCTGTAACATTACCATTAACTAAATCTTTGTTATAACAAAAAGGACAGTTAAAATTGCATCCAACTGTCCAAATAATTGCACTTACTTCTTCAGGGTAATCAAGCAAGCTTGTTTTTTGTAATCCCCCGATTTTCATAATCTACCCATTACTTTTTTTCTTTCATATCAAACAATTTTCGATCACTAAACTCTTGTTGTTTACCAAGGTTCCATTGTTTAACTGGCCTCATATAACCAACAACACGAGAATAGACTTCGCATTCGGTTCTTTTATTTTCAATATCTTTTTCCATTTTAATTACCTCTTAGCACTAACAACAATTTTTTTGTTATAACCTATTTCTTCATCACATTTTGGACAATACTTATGTTCTCCAGCAATATAACCATGTTTTGGACAGATACTAAACGTTGGTGTTATTGTATAATAGGGCAAGGTATAGTTTTCAGCAATTTTTCTAATTAGTTTTTTAGTTGCTACGGGACTTGGTTCATTTTCCCCCATAAATACATGCAGTACTGTTCCACCAGTATATTTTGATTGCAAGCTATCTTGTAAATCAAGGGCTTCAAAAACATCAGTAGTAAAACCAACAGGAAGTTGAGTGGAATTTGTATAATATGGCTCAACCTTTCCACCGTTTCCATAGAATTCTTGGTTGTAAGTTCTAATATCTGGATACTTTGCCTTATCTATTCTTGCAAGACGATAACTTGCACCCTCTGCAGGTGTTGCCTCTAGGTTATATATATCACCTGTTTCTTCTTGGAAATCAGCTATTCTCTCTCGCATATGATCCATAACTTTCTCTGCAAACTTTTTACCCTCAGGGTCACCGATACTCTTATTCATAAAATTAAGCAAAGAGTCATTCATACCGATAAGGCCAATGGTGCTGAAATGATTCTTCCAGTATTCGCCAAAGGTTTTTTTCACATCGTCTAAATAAAACCGTGAGTATGGATGTAGACCACTAAAGGTCAGGTTTTCAATTACTTCACGTTTGATAATAAGGCTTTCTTTAGCCAGTTCCATCAATTTGTCAAGGCGTTCAAGATAGTCTTTTTCATCTTTAGCCAGATATCCAATCCTTGGCATATTAATTGTTACAACACCAACAGAACCCGTCTTGGGATTGGCACCAAACAATCCACCACCACGTTTACGCAGTTCTCTATTGTCCAAACGCAAACGACAACACATGCTTCGTGCATCATCAGGTTTCATATCGCTATTAATGAAGTTTGAAAAATATGGTATACCATATTTTGCAGTCATCTCCCAAATAGGATCGAGACTGTCATCCTCCCAGTTGAAATCTTTTGTAATATTATAAGTTGGAATTGGAAACGTAAAAGGTCTTTCTTTTGCATCACCACCATGCATGATTTCTGCAAATGCATGGTTGATCATACCCATTTCATCGACAAAATCACTATAGTTGTCATCCTTGAGGTCACCCCCTATGATTGCTGGTTCATCAACCATGTAGCTTGGGACAGTTAGGTCCATAGTTATGTTGGTGAATGGACTTTGGAATCCTACTCTTGTAGGTACGTTCATGTTGAATAGGAATTTCTGCATTTCTTGTTTAACATCTTTATATTTTAATCCATCATATTTGATGAATGGCGCCAATAGGGAATCAAAATTTGATAGTGCCTGTGCTCCTGCTGCTTCTCCTTGAAGCGTGTACAAATAGTTTACAATCTGCATGAGTGCTGTTCCAAAGTGTTTAGCTGGTTTACTTTCTATTTTACCAGATACACCACGGAAACCAAGAAGTAGAATATCTTTTAGATCCCAGCCTACACAGTTATGATTCCACATCCCATTTACAACTAGGGTGTGTGTTTCTGTTGTAATATCATAAATGTAATCATCCATTATTTCCGTGGGCTCATTGTTTAATACTTTATGCCAACCTGCTCCTTCTGCTCTCCAAGCTTTGGATGATGAATCAGCTGAGTTGTATTTCAATGAGGGCAATGTTTTTTCAATGGTTCTGAAACTTATTCCATATAGAGGATACTGCTGAATAATTTGTTTCCCGTTATAATATCTTGTTGTTCCAACGCCTTCCAGAGCTCTATCTCTAACAGTAAATCCAAGTACATTCATAACTAATGCCATTTGTTCCAACATTGTTCTAGATGATATTCTAACAACCAAGCTGGTCTTTGAAGTCGTAATAGAGCCATCACCATCTATGATACCTGCTATTATTCCTTCTACAAATTCTTGGTTATAACTCAATATTTCATCAGGTAGATGTTTTTCTTTGCTTGTTCCTTTTAAATTAAAAATGGTTTCCAATAGATATTTTACAAATGTAGTATTTGCTATTCTTAGATTTACAAAACCATCTTTTTTCATTGAATATAGTCTACAACCAAGTTCATGTGCGGCTTTTTCCAATTTTTTAATTATTTTTTGGTTTCCTTCAGTATCCTTTTGTTTTATACAAAGCCTATGAGGCTCCATCCATCCTTCTGCTAAATAAAAACCAATAAGGTATCCTAGGTTTTCCGTTAAATCTATTCTATTGGGAAGAGCATCCGCATTATTAGAAGTAGAAATTATTCCATCAATTTCAAGATTATCTGAATAATTCTGGTATTCCTCAAATGGCATTCCTTCAATAAAAAAGTCGTTGATATCTTTGTTATGTAATTCCTTTGCCAAATACAGATATTTTTTTGAAAAAAGATTTTCTTTTTCTAATAACTGTTGTAGATCAACAGTAAGTAACTTGTCATCCTCCTCTTTTACATCCTTTGCTTCTTTAAAAATTTTATCGCCTAAAACCATTGGATGATCTTCTGTAACAATTACGGATCTGCCACCCTCATTTTTTATAAAACGCATTTGTTTTCTTTTTGCTTTTTTAACAACACGTTTTACCTTTGTCCAACCATCTTTATCAAGAACTTCAACATTATCTGGGTATTTTGTCC
>JAUWGL010000036.1 GCA_030606465.1 Thermoplasmata archaeon
ATATAGAGTTTTATTCACTCGAAGAAACAATAGAAAGTATAATTGAATAAAACCCATTTTTTTCCTTTTTTATTTTTTCTTTCAAAATACTTATTTTTATGATATATACTATATTACTATATCAAATATAATCTCAGATGATAAAAAATATCTAATAACCTGTTAGTTCAACATAAGCCCTACCAGTGGCATCACCACTAACTTCACAGGCACCCTCCCAATATACATTATAATTTCCAAAAGCCAGTTCCTGATCCTCAATCACAGGATTCAAAATTAATTGAATATCATTTACCTGAATCTCCCAGCCTGAAGGATAAGTTTTGTTAGTATGGGGGCTAATCCATTCATCTAAAGCGACAATTTCAAAATTATTTGGTTTGATTTCAACAGCATAACCCTCATTATCAACCAATGTGCCACCTACATGGAATCCTTCTTCACCAACATGAACATTAAAAAGCATGATCTCCCGTCCATCATCAAGCTGAATGGCGAACCAATCCCATCCAACAGCAGAAACCTGACTAAGACCACCCCATTGATGATCAAACCACGAGGTTCCGCTCACATTATACATTTTATCATCGATAGCAATTGTCCCATTGGTCTCCATATGTGTACGAGAATAATAAAAAGTATACCCGCCAAAGGGATAATCAATGTAACCGTTTCCATGATGTAATACAGGTGGTTTCACACTTTTCAAATCCAGATCCACAGTTAAATTGTCAACCACTCCATGAAGAGTATCTCTGCCGTTCTGAAGATATGCAGAAAAATCACCGATCTCAAACCGCAAAGGTTCCTCTATTTCAGGAATACCTCCATAAGAACGGTCCATAGTATAATAAAAGCCCTCATCTTGAACATCAGTAACAGCATGATTAACAACTTGCATTTTCTGATTACCCATGTCAACAATAAAAAATACAAGCTCGTAACCAAACCATCGCCCATCATCTGTTTTCAGATGCCCTGTCCAATAATACCATTCAACCAGCTCATCATGAGGCCATTCATCCTCTGGAAATAAGACAGCATTTGTAACACTGTTTTCATCACCTGAATTCAAGATAATTGCTAAAGATGAAATCAGAATTATCGTTATCGTAAATCCTACAACTATTGCCACATGTTTTTTAATTCTTATCTCCTCACAATTATTATGTTAAATAAAAATATCTATAAAAACTATTAGTTTTTAGTTATTACAAAATATTACTTCCAATATCTACTCATTATCTCTCAGAGATGAATTTTGTATCATCAGCATTAGGATCCTTTACAGTCATCATAATATTTTGGTTAAAAAGAAGAAAAGAAGAAATGTTTTATTGGACTATTTCACAATCCTAGTATGCACCGAAGCAGTAGGAACAGACATGGATAATTCTGTAAGAAGTTTAGGAATGGTGAGTTGATATATGGTTTGTTTTTTGGCATGCTGATAGGGAGCGGATCTGACCATTCACTATAAGCAAACTTTGTGTCTTTCGCTTTGACTTTTATCTCATAATTCCCTCTTTTACTCCATGTATATGATACCTCTACTTCAGTGTTAGAATCATATGGTCCAAGCCAATCACTAAGTGTTTCATCACCCCAAGA
Source organism: Thermoplasmata archaeon (assembly GCA_030606465.1). Taxonomy (GTDB): domain Archaea; phylum Thermoplasmatota; class E2; order DHVEG-1; family DHVEG-1; genus JAUWGL01. Next base: position 1,612 of record JAUWGL010000036.1, read on the forward strand.
AATCTTGTAATATATCTGATCATCCTCAGGATCTGTTGCAACTATTGTATACGTATATTCCATCCCAGGTTTTCCACTTGTTGAGCCATCTATATCTGGTTTATTTGGCGGGCTGTTAGCCGGTGGTTCAGGGCCTTTAATAGCTACTTGAGGATCACCAAGAAGATTTGTTTGATAATATATCCATCTCATCCCATTTTCATTTACACGCCAAGCATTTGCTTCCTTTGAAGCCTGATTAGCTTTTGCAAGTTCCCGCATATCTTGGTTAAACAATGCATCTATAAACGCAACATGATACCTTTGTCCAGGGGAATCCGTACTGTCATATCTCCCTAAACCATAACGAGAATTCAATATAACTGCAAATGCCCCATGTGGTATTTCAACAGTAAAAACCTCTGCGAAAGAATCATGTTCATAGTAGTAATCACCTGGGACCCAGTTATCAAATGAGCCAGCGAGACATGTTTGAGAATAGATGAAAAAGTAGTTATCGTTGGTTACATACTCTGCCTCATACGTCCTTATTTTCAATGCATAGTCTGTGTAACCATGACCAAGATGGTTGATAAGATGCGTGGTATCCCAATTTAAATAGTTCACCAGTTGCTCTGCATCCCACGAGAAATCTCTTTCATAAAATGTTTCAATGGTATACCATTCAGGTATAAGCGGCTCGATTTCTTCCATTTGATAAGCACCATACTCTGCAACTCCTCCAAATCCAAGATACTCCCCCAGCATCAACACATTTCTCAGATAATCATCGTTTGTTTGTTCATATGTAAGTGTTTTCATCACAAAATTTGAAACCTCCTCAGCAGAATCAACACCTGCTCTACCTATCCACACTTCAGCAAAAAGATCTGCTTCATCCTTATTTGCAACATCATTTCCACTTGCGTTTTCACCCCATTTATCATCACGATCATCATTGAAATTTCCATCCAAACAACAATAATACAAATCAGATGGAATGTAACCTTCAAGTTCTTCATCAAGAGCAAGAGGTAATCCAACACATGTTGCATACAACTCTCGAACGGGAATAATATTATCATTTTCATTATCAGTATCTCCATCTCCTGCAAGAAGAACGTAGTCAGTCTCCCAATTCACATATGCATCCTTAATAAAATTCCGTATCATAACTTGTTTATCATTAAACGGTGGCAGAGGCTCCCAATACGATGGATCCGCATAGATATCTTCAGTTGTAACTATAGTAGCACTAACTCCTTTGGATTCTTTATAGTCTATTAAATCCTGAAATGTGTACTCACCAGATGATGATGCCAGTTTTTTATTTGTAATAATCACATACTCATAAGTATCAGCTGGATCAATTAATGACGAATGTATATTACTACTAGATTGCTGGATATAACTACGCACAATAGAAGGATTATCAACCTTTCTCATAACCTCAAATTCGTCTTTTTCTAATCCACGATACATCTCATTCGTATGTTCATTTTCAATGGTCTCCACAGAAACAGTTAAATCAGGATAATAAAAAAGTTCACCTGCAGCAGGAACATACTGCACAGGATGAAGTCTTAAAACAAGAATATCGTAACCTCTAAAACCATATGTACCCACCTCAGTAAACAACTCACCCGGAAACAAATCATTAGAACTATAAATCAACTCATCTGGAACAGGCAAAGGAGCAGAATCAGACATTGACAAAGGAAAAGGCATTCCAACAGGCTCAACATTGAACCCTGAGCCTAAACAGATTTTCTCACCATGTGTAACCTTTATCTCACCTACCTTTGTGTTCTGAGGAAGCAAAATATATGCGGCTTTCCCAGGTAAACGTGGTTCACCAGCATTACCACAATATGGAGCATCATTCAGAATCACCTGATCATACATGATATCACCAATATCCACCTGTTCTATAGCTAAAGTTTCTAACAAATACGTCACAGAAACTTCATCAACATTATCTTCATTATCCGCAACAGCAAAAACAGTAGTAATCAACAGCGTACAAACTAAGATACCTACTATTTTGTTTTTCATGTTTGTTTTTTCCTCCCCAAAACACAATATTTTATAAGATTGTAATATAATATTTTAATTTAAAGGTTCTGGAGGAAGAATATAATCAAATGTATCATACTGACTTAACTTCATGTACAACTTATAATAAAAACCTGTTTTCGCCTTTATTCACTCCTTTAAAATAGGTACCTTAATCAAAATAGATGAAGTTAAAAAAATAATAACTATAATATAAATAAAAAAAGAAGAAGATTCCTTTTTTAAGGAGTTTTCTCTTCTGATCCCCCATTTCCCGTCTCATTATCTAACTTTTTTTTTCTTTTCCTAAAGAAAATCGTTGCAAGTATAAGCCCCGCTATCAATATGGCTAACCATAACAACCACCATACGAAGAAATATGGTTTTTCATCTGGTTCATCTACTATTTTAACTGTTAAGGTTGTAATTCCCGATGATGCATTATTTTCATCCATCGCTGATATGTTCACTATATATGTACCAGGTAATGCCCATTTATGATTCAACGTTGCTATTGTACCATTTGGTAACAAACTTGTTTCATTAATGAATTCTATTCCATCACCCCAGTCAACAATATAACGTATATCGTCACCATCTGGATCAGTAGATGAAATATTAAACATGTAATCGATGTTCACAGCACCTATCAAGATAGTATCTTCTGAATCCAATATTAAACCCTCCACAGTCACAATAGGATCTGATGGAGGCCTGTTTGGCTGGTTTATGATCACACGTGTTCCAAAATAATCAATCGCACCATCATCATCTGTTACCAATAATTCTACAAAATAAATGCCAGGAGCGGGATAACTATGTGTTATAACTTCACCTGTTCCATAATTACCATCACCGAAATCCCAGAACCATTCAACAATTTCACCATCAGGATCGTAACTGCTTGATCCATCAAATGTTATCTCCTCATCTACAAAAGCCTCGTATGGTTCTCCATCTGATGCGTCTGCTATAGGATCTTGATTTTTCTCTTCTTCTTTATTTTCTATTTTTCTACCGCCACCAGTATTTTTATCACCAGTATCGTCGTCATCATCGTCGCCATTATTTTGTTCATTAACCGTCACAATGGTTGAGTTAACATCTATTGCATCGTCATCATCTTTTACTGTTAAATTTAGAGTATATTCTCCTGGATTTGTATATATGTGTGTTACTTCCATACCATATTCTAATGGTGTTCCATCTCCAAAGTCCCATGTGTAGTTTACTATGTTTCCGTCTAAATCATAGCTTTTTGAACCATTAAAAGTAATAGCTTCATCTACTTGTCCTTCGTATGGTCCATTTGCATCAGCAACTGGTGGGATATTGCACTCTTCATCAACAATTATAATAACAATTGCTGAATCGTTATCAGTAGCACTGTTTTCTTCATTATCTGTTACTGTAGCTGATACAGTGTTTGTGTGGGTTTCTTCGGCATTGCCTGAGATCATTACTGTAAAGTTACATGTATATGACCCGTCTACTGGAATAGTATGTGGAATCACACAGCTTCCTTGTCCATTTAGATCGCCGAAGATATCATCAACTAAAGAGATCAAAGTAACAGGTTCAACACCTGCATTATATACTTCAACAGTAAATTCAACATCACAACCAGGTTCAACAACCACACTTGGACATGCGGTTTTTGTAACAGTAATTGATGGCATTGCATCTGTAACAGTTATTGTTACAGTGGCTTCATTTGAATCATCTTCTCTGTCATTGGCTTTATATGTAAAACTATCAATTCCGGAAAAATCTTCATTTGGTGTATATTTAAATGATCCATCAGAATTGAAAAGAAGCATTCCGTTAGAGGGATCACTTATTTTTATTGCAGTAAGACTATCACCATCATCATCAGTATCATTAAGAAGAACTCCTTCTGCTTCTATCACATTTAGTGCTCCACCTTCGGCAACAATGTAGCTATCATCCTTTGCAATTGGTGCATTGTTTATCTCATTGTCGCAATCTACGCCAACAATAGGTTGAACAAAACTAATGGTATCCTCACTGGTTTTTATTTTTGCTACTGCAAAATCACTATATGATGAATAGCATTCAAATCGATCAACATAAAAAACTATACGATCAAAACACTGGTTTATATCTGAGACACCTGCAATTCCATTTCCAGTACCAATTAACTCTTCACCTACTAGATGATATTTTTGTATTACGGCACAACCAAGTAACAAGGCTACATCACATTCTTCATAGACTTGTTCACCTTGGTAGCTCTCATTAAAAAGTGATCGAACCTCAAAGGAACATAAAGTCTGAGGTTCATCAAAAGCAACTACGATCCCCTCAGTTTCACCAACAACATCTATCTCATCATTGTTAGATCCACCAAGAACACCTAGACCTCGGGTTCCACGATGGGTTAAAATACCATCTATTAAACAACAATTGTAATCTATGCAGCAACCTTCACAGCAAGCACAAAGCTTACATTCATCACAACAATTACCGCAATTACAATCTATACAGCAATTCAAATTTATTTTATATGCTGAAACACTTGCGGTTCCATCAAGAAGAGGCCAACTATTCACACCAAGATTAACCATTGTATCATCTGTAGACCAAAGTTCACAATCAAATTCAATTTCGTCATCATCGTCATCATGACAAGCGTCTATAGAACTCAAAGAGATTACTAGCAATAATAGTATGGTCAGCGTCATAAATACAGGTAATAGTTTTTTCTTCATTTTCTATCAGTCCTCATTCTCCTTGTTTTGCAAGTTTGCTTATTAAGGACTTGTTGTACAACTATTGCCCACTGTCTTTGATGATTCTTATCCAAAAAAATAAACCAATTAAAAAACAGAAAAAATTAGATAATATTAAAATAAAAATCTAGGTTTTTTTACCTTTAAACAATAGCCTCATTTCCTCTTTATACATTTTCCTATCAATACCTAACAATTCAGCTTGTGCTTCAATCATTGATTTTCTTAATAGACTAATAAGAGCATTATACAATTCACATATAATTACAGAATTAAACAATTCTTTCTTTTTATATTCATTCATCTGATTCAAAATATCTTTACTGAATTTATCTCCAAGATCAAGTTGCTCTCTAGGTAACTTTTGCAGATCTTTTTCAATTTTTTTCATATTAAATTCTAACAACTCAATAGGTTTAATTTCATCTATTTTCTCAATATATTTGCTTAATTCCTTTAATTTATCTTTTATCATTTTTTTTCCCCATTTAATAAAGCTTATCTTCTACTATATCTGTCGTTTTTAAATTAATTATTATTTTACACAACCAAATCCCTGAATGTCTACATGAATATTGCTATGTAGTATATTGATTTTTAGTTTGAAAGATAAAAAGTTGTAATTTGGCTTATTCGAAGTAGGATAGCGTTTTGCTTATATCTTCTAAGAGATTGTCGCCCTTTTTAGTGATTTTATAGATTTTAGAATGCCCATTCTCTTTGTCAACAATTTTTTCTTCTAAGATATTTTTTTCAAGTAAAAAAAGAAGATAACTTTGCAACTGCGAATAACTTAAATTTCCTTGATAAAGTATCTCTGTTTTCTTTGCGCCGTTACGTGATAACGTTAAAATTTCACTTATAATATCTAACTCAGATCGCCTTCTATTAACCATCATATTCCTCCTAAGTTATGAAATACGCATATCTTTCAAACTATTATAATACCCATCATTATATATAAATGTTATTATTAGTGATATACATTTTTAATAATATAATGTAAAAGGATAC
>JAUWGL010000023.1 GCA_030606465.1 Thermoplasmata archaeon
AGTTTTAGAAGCAGCTTTCAGAGCAGCAAAAGTAGGAGTTGCTCTAATTGATATGAAACATCACAAGGGAGAACACGCTAGAATGGGTGCACTTGATATCTGTCCTTTTATTCCAATAAAAGGTGTAACAGATAAGAATTGTATTGAACTTTCTAAAAAATTTGGAAAACGTATGACAAAAGAACTTGGTGTTCCCGTGTTTTTATATGCAAAATCTGCAACAAAACCAGAAAGAGTTAGACTTCCAGATATTAGAAAAGGTGAATATGAAGCACTTGAAGAAAAATTCAAAGATCCATCATTTATACCTGATTTTGGAAAAGCTGAGTTTGTTCCAAAAAGTGGAGCAACAGCAACAGGTTGTAGAGATATTTTGCTTGCGTATAATATTAATTTGAATACAAACGATAAATCAATTGCATCAAAAATTTCAGGGATAATTAGAACAAGTGGAATAATCAAAAAAGATAAGGATGGTAACAAAATAATTGGACCTGATGGAAAACCAGAGCGAAATCCTGGAAAGTTCAAAGGGGTGCAAGCAGGGGGAATGATGTATAATGAGGATATTGCTCAGATTTCAATGAATCTCCTAAATTACAAAGAAGTAAACTTGCATCATGTTTTTGAAGAAGTAAAAAAGCAAACAGAAAAACTTGATGTCAAAGTTACTGGAAGTGAAATCGTTGGTCTAGTTCCAAAAGAATCGTTTCTTTTAGCAGGTAAATTTTATTCAAAAAAGGAAGGATTAAAAATTACCGAAGAAGAATTAGTAACTCTTGCAATTGAAAAACTAGGACTATCTGACCTTTATCCATTCAAACCTGAAGAAAAAGTTATTGAATATATGATAGAGGAAACCGGCCATCTTGCATCAATGAAGGTGAATAACTTCTTATCAGAACTTGCATCCAGTAGCCCTGCACCTGGCGGTGGGAGTGTCGCAGCACTCTCCGGTGCTCTTGGAACTGCTCTTAGTTCAATGGTTTGTAACCTTACAGTTGGAAAAGAAAAATACATTGATGTCCAAAATGAAATAAAGGATGTGTTACTGAAAAGCGAAAAATTAAGAAAAGAACTCACTGAACTTATTGATAAAGATACTGAGGCTTTTAACGACGTTATGAAAGCATTTAAAATGCCAAAGGAAACAGAGAAACAAAAAGAAGCTAGAAGTAAGGCTATACAAGATGGTTATAAAACTGCAGCAATAGTACCATTGGAGACAACCAGGGCTTGTGAAAAAATACTTGATGTAGCATTGGTTGTTGCTGAGAAAGGTAATCAAAACTCGATCACTGATGCTGCGGTTTCTGCACTTATGGCAAAAGCAGGTGTTGAATCAGCTATTCTTAATGTGAAAATTAATCTTAGTTCAATAAAAGATGAACAATTTGTTGAAAAGATTTATTCTGAGCTTGATAAACTGCAAAAAAATGCTGCTAGCAAAGCCGATGAAGTAATGAAAACTGTCGACAGTACGATGTAGCTTGGCAAATTTATAAGTATATCTTGTTTACTTCCGTTTTTTAATTATGAAATCAGACATAGAAATAGCTAGATTAGTAAAACTTCAAAATATTTACGATATTGCTAGAAAAGCAGGAATCCTAAAAGATGAGGTAATCCCTTGTGGTGATTTCAAAGCCAAAATCTCTCTCAGAATTTTTGATAGAATTAAAAACAACAAGAAGGGTAAACTAATCCTTGTCACTACTATTAATCCTACTGCTAGTGGCGAGGGTAAAACTACGATGACTATTGGTCTCGCTCAAGCTCTTTCAAAGCTTGGTAAAAAAACTATGCTTTGTATCCGTGAGCCTTCTCTTGGTCCTACTATGGGTATGAAGGGTGGTGCAGCTGGTGGTGGATATTCCCAGGTACTTCCTATGGAAGATATTAATCTGCATTTTACGGGGGATATGCATGCTATAACTAGTGCTCATAATTTACTTTCAAGTCTTCTTGATAACCATATTCATCATGGTGACGAGTTTCATATTGATCCAAGGTATATTGTGTGGCCTCGTGTGCTTGATATTAGTGATCGTTCTCTTCGAAATGTTGTTGTTGGATTAGGTGGACCAAAGGATGGTGTTCCTCATGAGGTGGAGTTTGCAATAACTCCTGCTTCTGAAATTATGGCTATTCTTTGTCTTTCTAAAAATTTAAATGATTTGAAGGAAAGACTTGGTAAAATAATAGTGGCATATACATATGATAATAAGCCTATGACAGCTAGTGATTTGAAAGCTGTAGGAGCTATGGCAGTATTGCTTAAGGATGCTTTGAAGCCTAATCTAGTTCAAACAATAGAAGGAGTTCCAGCCTTTATACATGGTGGCCCTTTTGCAAATATTGCTCATGGAACAAATAGCCTCATAGCAACATGTATGGGATTAAAATTAGCAGATTACCTTGTAACAGAAGCAGGTTTTGGATCAGAGCTTGGTGCTGAGAAATTCTTTGATATTGTTTGTAGAACCGGCGATTTAAAACCAGATGCAGCAGTGTTAGTTGTAAGTATTAAAGCACTTAAAAGAAACGGCGAAGGAAAAAACCTCGATGCTGTTAAAAAGGGACTGGATAACCTTGAAAAACATTTGGAAAACATTTCATATTTTGGTATTCCCGTGATTGTTGCAATAAATCATTTTATTGATGATAAGGACGAAGAAATAGAGATTGTTGAAGGCTTTTGTAAATCGAAAAATATACCTGTTGCTGTTGCTGATATATGGGAGCAAGGTGGGGAGGGCGGTATTGAGCTTGCTGGGAAACTAGTAAGCCTTATTCATAATAATCCTTCTAACTTCCATTATTTATATGATTTAAATCTGCCGGTTAAAGACAAAATTGAAATTATTGCAAAGAAAATGTATGGAGCAGGAAGGGTAGTTTATACAGTTGCTGCTGAACAAGACATCCAGCTTTGTGAAGAACTTGGTCTTGATAAACTACCTATTTGTATTGCTAAAACACAGTATTCTCTTTCTGATGATTCTAAATGTCTTGGTAGACCCAGGGATTTCAAGATAACAGTCAGAGGGATCAAGTTTTCAGCTGGTGCAGGATTCCTGGTTCCAATGACGGGTAAAATTACTACGATGCCTGGTCTTCCAGCGAAACCAATTTCTGAAAATATTGATATTGATGATAAGGGTAATATCTCTGGGCTTTACTAAAAAAATTTGAGTTTTTTAAAAAATAAGGATACATTGATATATCAAATAACACATGTATTTTATTGGGAGGTTTCATTTATGACCGAGGATGATATTGAGTCACATATAGTGGACATATTAAATGCTCTTAAGGATTTAAAAGAAGATGTAAGTAAGGAGGAGCTTGAAAAGGAACTGGAAAAGTTCATGGAGTACGGTGTTCCTATTGATCAGGCTAAACAAACTCTTATAAAAAAATTTGGTGGAAGTGTAAAATTTGGTTCTTCAGCAACCTCATCTGAGCGAACGCTGATAGCCGACCTTGAGTCTAATGAAAGAAGTGTAAATCTTCTAGGTCATATTATTGCTATCAACCCAAAGGAGATAACTGTGAAAGGAGAAAACCGTCAGATTTTCTATGGTATCCTTGGGGATGAAAGTGGCACCATTCAGTTTACTGCTTGGAAGGATATTGAAGTTGAAAAAGGAGATGTTATAGAAATTTCAAATGCATATACAAGGGAATGGCAGGGGGAACCACAGTTAAACTTTGGAGATAGAGTCAGCATTAAAAAAACCGATGTGGAAAGACTACCTAAGAGTGCTTTTGAACCTAAAGAATTTAAGATGGGAGATTTAAAATCTGGTCTTGGAAGAGTGGAGGTAACAGCACGAGTTCTTGAGTTAAATGAACGTGAAACTGAAGTTGATGGTGAAAAAAAGAATGTTTTTTCTGGTGTAATTGGTGATGAAACAGGAAAAACCCAGTTCACATCTTGGCATGATTTCAAAATCAAAGAAGGAGACGTTCTAAAAATATCTGGTGGATATGTAAAAACATGGAAGGGTATCCCACAACTAACATTCGATGAAAAAGCCAGTGTTAAAAAACTTGATAAAAGTAAGATGCCGAAGGATAAAATAAAAACAGGTAAAATGCCTCTTCACAGGTTAGTAGAAAAACGTGGAGCATTAGACGTTGAAGTAGAAGGAACAATTATAGACATAAGACCGGGTTCAGGTTTTATCATCCGATGCCCTGAATGTAATCGTGTATTACAAAACGATGAATGTACTATTCATGGAAAAGTAGATGGTAAACCTGATTTGCGTATCAAAATGGTTGTTGATGATGGCACTGGTGCAATAACTGGTGTTTTAAACCAGAAATTAACCGAAAAAATACTAGGTAAAACATTAGAGGAATGTAAAAAAATGGATGATGATGACCTAGTAAGCAAAATGAATAAACAGCTTTTTGCCCGAAGAATCAACATGAAAGGAAATGCACTAGGTGATAACTTTGGTACCACATTTATTCCAAAAGATGCAGAACTATTAGATGTCAAAGTAGAAGAAGAAGCTGAAAAACTCTCAGAGGATCTGGAGGAGCTAAGATGAAACGAGAGACCGCCTGGAGGGTTTTTGCTGGTGAATACAATGACTCAACAGTGGAAATAAAAGGAAACGGAGAAATGTCTCCATCCTATGTTGTTACACCACTAGGTGCCAAAATAAATCGTTTATTCATCATCGGTGTTCTTACTGATACAGAAAACATATCTGAACAAGGAGAACTCCTCCGTGCACATGTATCTGATCCCACTGGTGTTTTCACATTATACTCAGGTCAATATCAACAAGATGCCACAGATGCACTCTCCAATATTGAAGTCCCAGCATTTGTAGCAATAATAGGAAAAAGCAGGACTTACACGCCAGAGGAGGGAACATTATATGTTTCCATTCGACCTGAAAAAATCATAGAGGTAAATGCACAAACCCGAGATAGATGGATTCTGGAAACCTGTAAAAACACAAAGGATCGCGTTGAAGCAATCATGGAAGCAATGAAAATGACAGAGACAAACATCAACGAACTAAAAAAACTAGGGTATAGCAGAGAACTATCTGAGGGGATAACCACAGCTTTGAAAAATTACGAAAACATAGATCTAGATAAATATGTGACATTAATCCATGAATCACTTCAATACCTGGTACCTAGTAAAAAAACACTACCGGACATAAAGATAGATGAAAAAACTGATGAAGAAAAAGAAGAAAAACCAACAGAAGAAAATATCGAAGAAAAAGAAGAGATAGCAACTGAAACAGAAAAAGAAGAGGAAGGCTCTGAAGAAATAGAAAAAACAGTATTGAAAACCATAAAAAAACTTGAAGGAGATGATGGAGCACCATGGGACTCCATTACAGAGAAATGCGAAAAAACTGGTCTTGACAAAGATTCAATAGAGGAAGCTCTCAGCTCACTCATGGACAAGGGTCTTATTTATGAGCCTGTTCTTGGAACAATAAAAACCACTTAGGTAAACCATTTTTTTCTCCAGTAGTAGGCTATTGGTAAACAAAATATGATTGCTACAATCATAGCTATTATAAGCATTGGATAAATAAAACTGGTATCAATACCTTCAGGCTTTTTTGGTAATTCAGTGCCATATGGTTTCATCAGTGGATATTTATCTTGATTATCTCCACCACGGATATTGTATGGCTTATCTCCTATTCCATCATTGTTGGTATCGTTACCGTTGTAATCCTCCCAGTAGTTGCCCTCTTTTAAGTTTAGGTTGTACCAAGTATTATTAGAATTATCGTAAGCTTTTAAGGAGGTGTTAATGAAAGAGTTGTGGTAAACAGAGTTATTAGATGAATTCTGTAGAAAGACATCATAATAGCTACTGTTGGCAAGGTTGTTTTCAAATATGCTATTGTTATAAGATTTTAAAAGATGTATTCCCCAGTAGTTGTAACTGATATTATTGCTAGAAAGTGTATTATTGTTACATAGATGCCATAGTTCAATGCCAAAAGCATCATTATTTGTAATCATGTTTTCAGTAAGAGTATTATTAGAGGAACGAATTAGAGAGATACCATGGTTGCTGTTGTTTATGATAGTATTTCCAGTGATTTTATTGTTAGACGATTCGTAAAGATAGACGCCTAGATGATTATTATTTGAGATATTATTTTTTAAGATGGTGTTAGAGGATGAATTTTTTAAATAGATACCATTCCATTTGTTGTCAGTTATTATATTTTCGGAAATAGTGTTGTAATCAGATATAATATATATGCCCGTATCAGAACTATAACTTCCACTATTTTGAATGGTAAATCTACTAATATTTACCCAATCCCCAGTAATCGTTAAGACGTCTCCACTTTGGTTCGCATATATGATAGTCGTATTCTTGTCTTCACCAATGAGAGTTAAAGTTTTGTTTACAATCACATTTTCGTAATATATTCCACTATAAACATATACTATATCACCAGGGTTTGCAGCGTTTATGGCAGCCTGAATTGTTGTATAGTTTTCCCCTCCGCCATCATCCACGTAAATAGTATTTTCACTTGGTTCTTTACATTTGCCAACTGATAAGAAAACATTAAAAACACTAAAAAATAGAATACAAATTAATGCAATTATCATTATGTTTTTCATGCTCACCGCTTAAGGTATATATCAAAGCAAGTATCTTATATTTTTGTAATATTTACATTTTGATATTTTTACACGAATGATGTTTTACCAGGATAGCTTTAAATATCGTAATAAAGAGATCGTACCATGTTAATAGATAGAAAGGTGAAGGAAATGAATAAAAATAAAGAGAAGAAAAAAACAAATGAATATCCATCCCTGTATGATGCATTTGAGCTAGGGGATAGAGTGATAAGAAAGTATAAGTATAAAAATGGGAAAAACAAGGAGTATAAAGGTATCATTCTAGCAATTGATAATAATAGTATAGAAATATATTGGGATACGCTAGATGGAAAATATAGACCTACTAACATGGGTGTTGCATTTACTAATTGTCAAATCGATGAGATTTTTAAAGGTAATAAAGAGTATACTCCTATAACAAAAGAAGGGGACTAAATCAATATATATAAAATGACATATCATAAAGTATTTATTTGTATACATTGTTACTTTGCCATAATAAAACCTTAATATTTTCACCCATCCATCATTAAAATAATGTTAAGGTAAGTATGAGGAGATCGTTTAATGAATAGAGAATCTTTACCACTAATATGTGCATTACTGATTCCTGTTGCCTTAGTCTCTTTGATTTTGTTAAATCATTATGAATATGATATAATCTTGTTTTTTAGGGAAATTAATATTCTTTATTATATAGTTGTTTTTCCCATTATCCTTGGTTTTATTGTTATTATTGTTAAATGGTTGAGACCTGATTAAAAAACTTTTTAGACACATATGTAAAGATATATTTTTATATATCCCCATTTGGTATTTAATTTTTGCATATACAATAAATAGCATTTGATAACAATTGTACAATAACTTTTATATATTCTTTAATATAAAAAAGATATGTAGAAACATGTTAGTTGTAGGATTATTATCAAGCGAAAACGAAGCAAAAGAAATAAAAGCCATTGCAAAAATATGTGCATTAGAAGACAGAATACGCTTCATCGTAAGAACACAAAAAATAAAAGATCTACTCAAAAAAGAAGATAAACTTTTTTAAATAAACCAAGTGTTTCATCCTAACAAGAGGAAACACTATGACTGTTTTAATTATATCCTCCACCAGAGATCCTGCAAGTGTTAACATCAAAAAAACACTTTTAAAACAAACAAACTGGGAAGAAATAGACACATTCAATAAAAATACAGTCTACAGACATTCCGAAATGAAAGACATACTAATCATCACAATAAATGACAGAAAGATAACACACGAAAATCTAGATCGAGAAGTAGAAGAAAAACTTGGAATAAAACCAAAACAAGCAATTTTTATATCCCGTCATACAAGCAAAACAGGAAAACCAACACTCACAACACATCCAATAGGAAATTATGGAGAGGCACAGTTCGGAGGGGAAACAAAAACATTATGTAAATCATCACCAAGACTTATGGCACACTTACTAAGATTAATGAAAAAAAACGCGAAACAAACACAGCTCGAACATCAGATATGCCTCGAAGTAACACATCATGGACCACATATGAACATACCAAGTCTTTTCGTTGAAATTGGAAGCACAGAAGAAGAATGGGAAAAACAAGAACCAGCAGACATAATAGCAAAATCAATACTTGAATTACTCAACTCTTATCATTACGAAGAAGATCTACCAAGTGATATACTAGTGTTAATTGGAATTGGAGGAGGACATTATGCACCAAGATTTACAGATGTAATTCTTGAAAAGAAAGCAGCATTCGGTCATATGATACCAAGATATCACATAGATGCAGGAAACATAGACGGTGAAATGTTTGAAAAAGCATTACAAGCAACACCAAATGTAAAAGCAGTATACCTACATAGAAAATCACTTAAAAAAGCACAAATTAGAGAATATAGAGGATGGTTTGAAGAAAGAGGAATTCCTGCAATATCGAGCAAAGAACTAGAAGATTTATGATTTGTTTTTCTTTAGAGGATATTCTGTTTTAAAATCATCAAAGAACGCATTTTTAAAATCAACAATTCTGCCATCTTTTACTTTTATGCCATCTTCTTTTAATCTTCTAATCTTATCATCTATTCCAAGTCCGAATCCGCCAAGACTTCCATCTGAGCAAACTATTTTAAAACAAGGCATAGTATCAGCATCTGGGTTTTTATTCATCATCCTTCCAACAGCTCTTGCATACCCTGGGTTTCCAAGTGCTTTTGCAACAGTCCCATAAGTAGAAACTCGCCCAGGAGGAATTTGCCTAACTAAAAAATATGTGTATTCCGTGATATTCATGCAAAGAGATAAGCAAGGTGGCGTAAATAATTTTTCTACATTTTTGGTAAAAAAAATTAATCAACACTTAAATCAAGCCATACATCTGTGAATCCTTCAATCAAAGAATACGGCTTATATTTAATGAGAAGTCCAACGATTTCTTCTTTACTTGTAATTGAATAACCACGATTTTCACCATATGTGTTAACATAAATTATGCCATGATCAACCATTTTTTTA
>JAUWGL010000121.1 GCA_030606465.1 Thermoplasmata archaeon
ACGCCTTCTGTAAATCGGAAATATTTTGAAACACTTATTCCGGCTCGTGCTGTAGAAAATACTGTGTTTATGATTTATGTGAATATTGTTGGCACTCAAGAAGACCTTGTATTTTTTGGCGGAGCTCAAATATATGACCCGCTTGGTAATTTACTAGTAAAAGCTCCTTATTTCAAAGAGAATGTAACAATTTGTGATTTGGATTTAAAAAAGATAAAGATTGCTAGGGCGAACCGACCGGTGATAAGAGATATCAGACCACAGATATATCAGGATCTGTATGACTTCTCGCGTCATCATACTAAAAAATGAGTATATCGTAAAATTTACAAAAAGTATTTACACATACAAAGTATTCCGTGGAAAAGTTAGAACCCTTGTTTTTTGTTTGAGGGGAGCCAAACAATGAAGGATTACGATGATAAAGCTATCCATGAACTGGATTTAACTGCTGTAAAAATCAGGAAACATGTCATCGAAATGCTTTTTAGAGCTGAATCAGGACACCCGGGTGGGTCTTTATCTGCTGTTGATGCTCTGGTTGCATTGTATTTCAATCATATGAACTATAATCCAAAGAAACCTTGTGATCCTGAACGGGATCGTTTTATTCTTAGCAAAGGTCATGCTGCACCTGCGCTTTATGCAGTACTTGCTGAGAGCGGGTTTTTTGACGTCAAAAAATTAAAAAAAATAAGAGAGATTAACTGTATGCTTCAGGGTCATCCTGCTTGTTTATATACCCCAGGGGTAGAAGCATCTACTGGTTCTCTTGGTCATGGATTGTCTTTTGCAAATGGTGTCGCCCTGGCAGGTAGATTGGATAAAAAAGATTACAATGTATATGTTATGATGGGTGACGGTGAAACTGGTGAAGGGCAGATTTGGGAGGCTGCTGCTGTTGCAGCACATTATAGGCTTGATAATATAACAGCTATGATTGATAGGAATTTCTTGCAGATTGATGGAAACACGGAAGATGTATTACGTCTTGAATCAGTGAGAGATCGATGGAGTTCTTTTGGATGGTATGTTATAGAGATTAATGGTCATGATATAAGAGAGATACTTAGAGCTCTACGTGATGCAGATGCCCATCAAAAACAGCCTTCTATGATTATTTTACATACAATAAAAGGAAAAGGTGTTTCATTCATGGAGAACAACGTTGATTTCCATGGAGTACCACCTAATGAAATGGAATATAAACTTGCGATGGAAGAACTTGATCTTGCACAGAAAAAACTGGAGGTAGCAGTTTGAGTAAAAAAATGATGGTTAACCCGCGTAATGCCTATGGTGAGGCTCTTATAAGACTTGGTAAGAAATATAAAAACCTGGTTGTGTTGGATGCTGATTTATCAAAATCTACGAAAACAGCCATGTTTGCAAAGGAATATCCAGAGCGTTTTTTTGAGATGGGGATTGCAGAGGCGAATATGATTTCTACTGCTGCAGGGCTTGCATCTTGTGGTAAGATTCCGTTCGTAAGTACTTTTGCTGTGTTTGCCACTGGTCGTGTTTATGATCAGATCCGTATGGATGTTGCTTATTCAGAGGCTAATGTAAAGATTTTTGCTACACATGGTGGTATAAGTGTGGGTAAAGATGGTGCTAGTCATCAGATGATTGAAGATCTGGGTTTAATGAGAGTTCTTCCCAACATGATTGTTATGGCACCTAGTGATGCTACACAAACAGGTAGGATAGTTGAGTTAATGGCGGCTAGTAAAGGACCTATGTATGCTCGTGTTGGACGTGCAAATGCACCTTTGATCTATGAAAAAAAGGATCTTCAGGATATCAAAATAGGTAAAGGAATGGTAGTTAAAAATGGTTCAGATGTTTCAATTATAGCTTGTGGAACAATGGTGGAACCTGCCTTGGAGGCTCAGAAAACACTGAAAAAAGATGGTATTTCTGCTCGTGTAATTGATATGCATACGATAAAACCATTAGATGAAAAACTTGTAATTAAATGTGCAAAAGAAACAAATGCGATAATTACAGCTGAAGAGCATTCAATTATTGGTGGACTTGGAGCTGCAGTTGCTGAACTCATTGCAGAAAACAATCTATCAACTAAATTTGTTAGAATGGGAATAAAAGATGTTTTCTGTGAAAGCGGAGACCCTACAGAATTACTTGAAAAATATGAGTTAAATGAAAAACATATTGTGAAAAACGCTAAAAAATTGCTTAACTAATACAATACAGATAATAAATTACCTACTTGTCACTATAGTAAGTACATCACCATCTTGTAAAATATGATTTAAACCAACCTTTTGAATATCATGTTTAGCAGAAGGACCAGAAACATTTGCATATCGGAATTTATCCTTAAACTCACGATGAAGTTTACGACAGGCATCCTCCACAGTTGCACCATGTTTTAAAATCAATGGCTCATCCATATCGGCTGGTTTTCCAACAGGTTTCATATAAACACGCATGAACTTTAGTTCTGAAAAAATCATTTTTTTAAGATGATTCAAACCACTGCCATCCTTTGCAGATATAGCCACCGTCTTCCAACCTTTCCGTTTGATATCATTAATTTCCCTTTGAAGTCCTTTATTATCAGGTAAATCTATTTTATTTATTACAACCAATACAGTCATATACCTTCTGTTCTGAATGAAAACATCTATTAGTTGATCCTCTGTGATATCCTCACGTATTGTGATATCTGCGTTTATTACATATTCAGATGAAATTGATTTTATAAGTGTTTCATTTAGATGTGGCAGTTTTGTTGTAGTAGTAATGTTAATGCCACCTTGTCCTGTTTTTTTTACGACAACATCTGGTGTTTTTTGATTTAATCTTAGCCCTGCAGCATGTAGTTCTCTAGTCATAATTTCAAGATGATCATCATGTTGAGCATCTATCATAAAAAGAATAAGATCAACATTACGAACAGCAGAAAGAACCTCTCTACCGCGACCTTTACCTTCAGCAGCACCAGTTATAAGACCAGGTAAATCCAAAATCTGAATTTTTGCACCCTTATACTCCATCATACCCGGAATAGCATCAAGAGTTGTAAAATCATAAGTACCAATTCGGCTTTTTGCATCAGTAAGCTTGTTTAAAAGAGTGCTTTTCCCAATACTTGGAAAACCAATAAGACCAATTGTTGCATCACCTGATTTCTTAATTATAAAACCTTTGCCTTTAGCACCTGCGCTTTTTCTTTTATCAACCTCTTCTCTAAGCCGTGCTATTTTTGCTTTAAGTTTGCCAATATGATGCTCAGTAGCCTTATTTTTTTGTGTATTGAAAATTTCCTCTTCTATATCTTTGATTTGTTTTTCGATATCTGAAGCATCCATAATTAAAAAATCGATATACCACAGGGTTTAATAAAAACAACTGTTTTTCATTATTTTGTAATATGTGTACCAGTTTTTCCGTTTAGTGCTTCCCATCCTTTTTCAACATGAGAGATTATAACATTTTTTCCACCTGATTCAAGAAACCGTATAGCTGCAAGTACCTTAGGGCCCATACTGCCAACAGGGAACTGCCCATCTGTATAATGTTTTTTTAACTCTTTCACAGATATTTTATCCAATGATTTCTGTTTAGGAGTATTATAATTTAGATATACCTTTTCTACATTTGTAAGAATTAAAAGCAACTCTGCATCTATTGCCTCAGCTAGCCTTTCAGATGCTAAATCCTTATCAATAACTGCTTCCAGTCCATCCAAACCCC
>JAUWGL010000140.1 GCA_030606465.1 Thermoplasmata archaeon
ACCATCTTCTCGCTATGGAAGTATAAGCTCCCCATCCATATATTTGTGGTACTGTGTTAAAAATTTTTTTTGCTGTTTGTTTTGAAATGTTATCTTCAGTAGGAATTGTTTTTTTGTTTTTATCTCTAAACTCCTGTGTTATTTCAATAGTCTCTATGATTTCAGGTTCTATAAAGTCGTTTAATAATCCAATTTTTTTAAGAACCCGTATCGATGAAAACAAGGTGTACGCAGTTGCTGCTCTTGGTTGATAACCTGATGGTATTTTTATGTGTGGTATTTCTCTTTTTTCACAGTATTCTTGTAGTTTTCCTCCAGATGAAACTCCTATTATTTTACATTTTTTTTGGCATGCATGTTTAAAAGTGCTTAAAGTTTCTTCTGTGTTTCCAGAGTAGCTTTGAGAAAATAAAAGAGTGTTTTTGTTTGCCCATTTTGGAAGATCATAGCTGCGAGTTACAAATATCGGTATGTCTACTTTGTCTCTGAACAAGGCTTGTACTATATCTCCAGATATAGCTGATGCACCCATTCCATTTATTATTATGTGATCTATTCTAAATAGGCTATCTAGTTGTGTAGTGTTTACAATATTTTCTGTTTCTTTTATTTGTTCAGGGAGTTTTTCAATTGCATCTAACATGCCTTTTTTATCTATTTTTGAGATGACTTCTAAATCGTCAAGCATAATAATTCAACTCGTGGTTTTTTTTATTTCATTTTCTGTAAAAGTTGATTGCTATTTAGATATTCTCATTAATTTGATGCAAATACTTATAATAAATTATTCTATGCTTTTTTTTCATGATTATTACAAAACAGAAAGATTTCAATTTTTTACTTGAGTCTATTGGAAAAGATCCTGTTTTTATTATTGGATGTAGTGAATGTGCAACATTGTGTCATACTGGTGGAGAAGAAGAAGTATTAGCTATGAAAACTTCTTTGGAAGAGAAAAACATAGTTGTTACTGGTTGGGTTGTTTTAGATCCAGCATGCCATTTTCTGAATGACAAACGTCTTTTAAGGAAACATGAAGCTGAATTGACTCAGGCAAAAAAGGTTCTTGTTCTTGCATGTGGAAATGGTGTGCAAACTGTTTCTGAAATAATTGAGAATGCAGACATTATTTCGGGTAACGATACACTGTTTTTAGGAGAGATAAAACGTGCTAATGAATTTGAAAAACGATGTAACCTGTGTGGAGATTGTATCCAGGATATATTTGGAGGTTTATGTCCCGTTTCTCGTTGTCCTAAAAGTATGTTAAATGGTCCTTGTGGTGGATCAATAGATGGGAAATGTGAGGTTGATAAGGATATGGATTGTGTATGGGATCTGATTTACAAACGTTTGAAAGAAAAAAATCAACATCACATGTTGAAAGAGATCATAGTTCCAAAGGATTGGTCAAAGTCTGTTGAATGGCGGAGGAAGATTTAACATGGGTTACAAAAGTAACTTAGAGCGTGTTTTGTCGGAAGGTAAGTTTGCTGTTACCGCTGAGATAGGGCCACCAAAAGGTTCTGATCCTAGTAAGATAAGAAACAAGGCTGAGATTGTGAAAGGATTTGCTGATGCTTTTAATGTTACTGATAATCAGACTGCTGTTGTCCGTCTTTCTAGCATGGGTAGTTGTTGTATCATTTTAGAAATGGGTTTGGAACCTGTTATGCAGATTACTTGTAGAGATAGAAATAGGATAGCTCTTCAAAGTGATGTGCTTGGTGCGGCTTCTATTGGTGTTAAGAATATGCTTTTCCTTACGGGGGACCACCAGTCATTTGGTAATCATCCTGATGCAAAGGGGGTTTATGATTTGGATTCTGTTCAGCTTATTCAAGTTGTAAAAAATATGCGAGATAATGGTGTTTTTCAAAGTGGAGATAAGATTCTTTCTGGTAATCCTGATGTTTTTATTGGTGCTGCAGCTAATCCTTTTGCTGATCCTTTTGAGTTTCGTGTTGATCGTTTGGAGAAGAAAGTAGATGCTGGTGTAGATTTTATTCAGACTCAGAGTGTCTTTAATTTGGATAAATTCAATGTGTGGATGGATGAGGTTCGTTCTAGAGGTTTAGATAAACGTGTTCATATTCTTGCAGGTATTACCCCTCTTAAATCGTTAAAGATGACTGAACGCATGAAATCTCATGTTCCTGGTGTTGATGTTCCTGAAAGTGTTTATAAGAGGATGAAAAATGCATCTGATGCAAAAAGTGAGGGCTTTAGGATTGCTTTGGAGCTTATAAATGAGGTTAAAAATATTAAAGGTGTTCATGGTTTGCATATTACTGCTCTTTTTTGGGAGGATATTATACCTTCTCTTGTAAAAGAATCTGATATTATGTCTGGGCTATAGGGTTGCTTTTTTTTATTACAGTACTTCGGAAGGTAGATAGTCTTTTTGTCTCTCCTCGTAGATATTGTATTTTTTCATCAGGGATGTATGATGTGGGGAATGTTCCTAGCCGGAGCATTTCAGATAGTCGTCGTGCATCTAGTTTGTCGTTTTTTGCAATGAGTTGTCTTAGCTGAATTGTATTTGCTAACTTGATACAAAAACCATTCTTTAGAAATCCTTGATAAAGGGTATAGTAGCTTGTACTAGCTTCAAGTCATATCAGGGCTTGTTTTAGATAGGGTTGAAGTCGTTCATATAGATCCTGGTATTGTGTTGCTGTTTCACCTTCTACTATATTATTTCCAATTTTATCTTTTACCACATAGGTGGTTTTTTCTTTAAAATAGTTTGTTCTGCCAAAGAAACCAATCTATGATTATCTTTTTATATTAGTTTTTAGCATAGAATTTGATATCCAGAAAACTATCAAAAGAAACAATTGAGTTAATCAGAAAAGAAGTAACTGTGTAATAAAACAGGGATTAAATCAGCGACTTTTTCCTCAGCCAACCAAGGTCACTAATATAAAGATCTCTGATATCATTTAATTCAAACTTGAGCATAGCAAGACGTTCAAGACCTAAACCCCATGCAAGCACAGGGTTATTAATACCAATCGGCTCAGTAACCTCTGGTCTAAAAATACCACTGCCACCAAGCTCCATCCATTCGCCATTCCAGAAAACATCAACTTCCATACTTGGCTCAGTATACGGAAAATAAGCTGGCCTGAAACGAATCTCCTCAAAACCCATTCT
>JAUWGL010000038.1 GCA_030606465.1 Thermoplasmata archaeon
CAAGTTTTTGAGGGAACAAAGGGTCTTGATACTGATAAAACCTCAGCTCGTTTCATTGGAGAAACCATGAAACTTGGTGTTTCTAAGGAGATGCTAGGTCGTGTTTTTGATGGAACCGGTAACCCAATTGATGATGCTCCAGCGATTATTCCTGAGGATAGGAGAGATATCAATGGGAACCCAATAAATCCTTATGCTAGGGAGTACCCTCAAGAGTTTATTCAAACTGGTATTTCTACGATTGATGGGCTTAATACACTTGTTCGTGGTCAGAAACTGCCGATTTTTTCAGGAGCAGGGTTGCCTCATAATGAGATTGCTGCGCAGATTGCTAGACAGGCAAAGGTTCTTGGTAAAGAGGAAAAATTTGCTGTGGTTTTCTGTGCTATGGGTATAACCTCTGAAGAGGCTAATCTTTTCATTCGTGATTTTGAAAATACTGGTGCTCTTGAAAGAACGGTTATGTTTCTGAATCTTGCAGATGATCCTACTATTGAACGGGTGATTCTTCCACGTATGGCTCTTACCTGTGCGGAGTATCTTGCTTTTGATCTTGACATGCAAGTTCTTGTTATTCTAACTGATCTTACTAATTATGCTGAGGCTCTTCGTGAAATAGCAGCAGCAAGAGAGGAAGTCCCTGGGAGAAGAGGATACCCTGGTTACATGTATACTGATCTTGCAACTATCTATGAACGTGCTGGTAGAATCAAAGGTAAAAAAGGATCAATTACTCAGATTCCGATGCTTACTATGCCTGATGATGATATCACGCATCCTATTCCTGATCTTACTGGTTATATTACTGAGGGGCAAATCGTTCTTGAACGAGGGCTTCATAAAAAAGGTATCTTTCCACCAATTGCTGTTTTACCATGTTTGTCTCGTCTGATGGATAGAGGTATCGGTGAGGGTAGAACACGTGCTGATCATGCTGATGTTTCAAATCAGCTTTATGCTGCTTATGCTGAAGGATGTGACCTTCGTGATCTAGTATCAATTGTTGGTGAAGATGCATTGTCTGATAGAGATAGAAAATTATTTAATTTCGCTTATGAGTTTGAAAAAAGATTTGTTTCACAAGGTAGTCATGAGGATAGAAGCATTGAACAAACGCTTACTATTGGTTGGGAGCTTTTTTCGGGTTTACCTGTTTCTGAGCTTAAAAAAATAGATGAAAAATACATTAAAAAATATCTTCCAAAAAAACAGAAAGAAGAGTAATTGAAATGGTTGAACAAATACTTGAGGGTGTAAGCCCTACAAGAATGGAACTGCTTGAAATCCGGAAAAAACTTGTGTTAGCTGAAAAAGGACATAAGCTTCTAGAAGAAAAACGTGATGTCTTGGTTGAACGGTTTTTTGCCATAATCGAAAAAAGAAACCAGCTATCACAGGAAATAGATGAAGATTTCAAAGATGCTTTTTTATCGCTTATTGGTTCTCAGATGATAATGGGTGAAAAAAAAGTAGAAGATATTTCATATTTGTCAGAAGATATCGGTGAGATATCCTTTGAAACTGATAATATTATGGGTGTGAAAATACCTAAGATGAATGCAGGTGAAATTAAAACAGATATGAAAATAACTTATGGTTTTTTTGAAACCTGTGCTAAACTTGATGATGCTCAGAAAAAATTCAACAGTCTTATATCAAAATTAATCTTATTAGCTGATCTTGAGGGTGGTATTAAATCTCTAACTGTTGAAATAGAGAAAACCAAGCGAAGAGTCAACGTCCTTGAAAACAATCTTATTCCTAAACTTTGGGGTACCCGTAAATATATTGAAATGCAACTTGAGGAACGGGAAAGGGAGGATTTCTTCCGTAGGAAACGGATTAAAGCAATATTGGAATCAAAAAAGGCGTAATAATTATGACTGCTTTAGAAGATGACCCGATAGTTGGGAGATTTTTTGATACTCCTGAGAAAAAAGCAAAATGGTTGGTCCGACTTAAAATAGGATATATTCTTTGGATAGTTTTTATGATAATAGGAATAGTTACAATTCTAATTCTAAGTTTTTAAAAAGAAAAGAAAAAAGAAGATGGGATGTTTAAACGTCTTTTCCCATATCCCAGATAGATTTTATTGCCAATATGCCTACAATTGGAGCTACGAATATCGCTAGACTAAATGTTACTCCTGAAAGTAGAGAACCTATCCATGGCTCTAAAGCCATTGTCATACCGATGCCAACTCCACCTGAGAATACGCCGCCCATTACTATTAGTCCTATTCCTGCTAGTAAAAATCCAGGTGTTTCTTGTTTAGTAATCGTTCCTCTTCCTATGGCTGCAAGTAATCCTACGATAGCACCGAGTATTGCTAGTACCCATGCTACTGCTCCACCTGTTTCTGTGGTAAAGAATATATCTTTCTCCAACTCTGATCGTTTGGCTGGATCATCTTCGTTTATCACTGCTTCCATTGTTGATGCATGGACAATGCCAACAAGGAGTGCTATTATTATACCGATCAAAAATGCGTAGCTTCCTAGCTTTAGCAACATATCGCTTTTTGCCATTTATTTTTTCCTCCGTCCTTATTTTTTATAAGTTTTATCAAGCTTCAAATAAATCAAAGTTTATAAATGTTTCTAGTTTTTCAAGAAATCCCACAATAGGTTTAGGATGTTCTTTATTTAGCTTTAAAAGAAAAATTGATATAGGATACAGCTATACAAAAGTGGGATAAAAGCTACCTGTGAAGAGTGTTAACTGTGTATGTAAAGGATCTTTCAGAAAAAGTGGATAAACTGCTAGACGAACATGAAAATAATAAAAACAATGGCACAGAAGAAAAGGGACATGAGATGAAGCCTGTCAATGAATGGATTAAATCTCAGAATTTTGAAACAACAGCAGATATTAAGGTTCCTGAGATTTTATTGGATCAAGTTATAGGTCAGGATAAATCTGTTGATATTGTTAGGAAGGCTGCAGAGCAAAAACGTCATGTTATGCTTATTGGTGATCCTGGAACTGGTAAGTCTATGGTTGCTAGAGCTATGACTACTTTTTTACGTAAGGAAGAACTTGAGGACATTATTGCTTATCCTAATAATGATGATTCAAATACGCCACATATCAGGGTTGTTCCTGGTGGGAAGGCAAATGAGATTGTTAAGGCTCAGAGAAATGAGGCAAAAAAGAAGAAAGAACAGCAAAGCAGTATGATTGTATCAATAGCTATTATGATTTTACTTCTCGCAGGTTTTGCAGCGTTTTATCCATTGTTTTCAGATCCGCCGGGTGAAGCTCATATTGAGTATCTGATTTTTGGTGCTATTGCTGCGTTTATGATATTCCTGATTTTTTCAAGAGGGGCATTAACACAAAGGAATACGTTACAAAATGTTCCTAAAATTTTGGTAGCTCATGAAAAAAGTGATAAGCCGCCGTTTATTGAGGCAACTGCTGCGCATTCTGGTGCTTTACTTGGTGATGTACGTCATGATCCCTTTCAATCTGCAGGTCTTGAAACACCACCTCATCAACTTGTTGAAGCAGGGGCGATACATAAAGCCCATATGGGCGTGTTGTATATCGATGAGATTAATACGCTTAATTTGCCATCTCAGCAGCATCTTTTAACAGCTATTCAGGAGAGAAAATTTCAGATTACAGGTCAATCTGAACGTAGTTTTGGTGCTATGGTGAAAACAGAGCCTGTGCCATGTGATTTTATTTTGGTTTCAGCTGGTAATCTTGATGCGCTTAGAGGTATGCATCCTGCGTTGCGTTCACGTATTCGTGGTTATGGTTATGAGATTTATTTGAATAGTCGTATGGATGATAATGATGAAAACAGGACGAAGCTTATTCGTTTTGTTGCTCAAGAGGTTACAAAAGATGGGAAAATCTCTCATTTTGACAGGGATGCTGTTGCTGAGATTATTCATGAGGCTAGACGTCGTGCTGGTATAAAGGGTAAATTGTCACTGCGTCTTCGTGAGCTTGGTGGTCTTATCAGAGCTGCTGGGGATTTAGCATATGAAACAAATAGTAAGATTGTGACTCAGGATCATGTTATACAAGCGAAGAAAATAGCGAAATCTCTTGAGCAGCAGGTGGTAGATAGAGCTATTGAACAACGTAAGGGTTATCGTTCTTTTAAAACAGAAGGTGAAGAAGTTGGTGTTGTCAATGGTTTGGCTGTTCATTCTGCTGATCCATCTATGGGTGAGTTCAGTGGTCTTGTGTTGCCTATTGTTGCTGAGGTTACACCTGCTGGTTCTCGGTCTGAGGGGAAGATTATAGCTACGGGTAAGCTTGGTGATATAGCTAAAGAATCTGTTCTTAATATTTCTGCGATTATCAAAAAATATATGGGTAAGGATATTTCTAATCATGATATTCATATTCAGTTTATTGGGACTTATGAAGGAGTGGAGGGGGATTCAGCTAGTTTATCTGTTATAACTGCTGTTGTATCCGCCATGGAAAACGTTCCAGTACGTCAGGATGTTGCCATGACGGGTTCCCTAAGTATTCGAGGGACGGTACTACCTATTGGTGGTGCTACTGCTAAGGTAGAAGCAGCAGCAGATGCAGGTATTAAAAAAGTTATTGTTCCAAAGGCTAATCTTAGAGATGTTTTTATAGAAGATAAATACAAAGATAAAATAGAAGTTGTACCTGTAGAAACATTAACAGATGTTATTGAACATGCTCTTGTTGGTAGTGGTAAACAAAACCTGCTAAAAAATTTGAAGGATATGAAACCTCCAAAGGTTTCAGCTAAAATCGAGTTAGAATCAGAAGAAAAAATGTCAGCTCAGCAGGATTTCAAAAAGAAAAAAGAACAAACAAGCAGTAGTGTATGTAGCCCTTCTGAAGAAAAAGATTAATTTTTGTTAAAAAACAGTTTTTAATTTGGTTATTCTTTTAAAAAGCAATAAAAAATATAAACTTATAATAGGAGGATGAAATATATTATAATGGGGGTAAAAAATGACTAAGGTAAAAATTGGGAGTTCTTTTTTAGAGTTAATAAAAGGTGACATAACAAAGCAAAATACTGATGCTATTGTTAATGCAGCGAACAATCGATTAGCTCCGGGTGGAGGAGCATCCGGTGCAATACACAGAGCAGCAGGTTCAGAACTCTGGGAAGAATGCAAAACATTAGATGGATGTAAAACTGGAGAAGCAAAAATAACAAAAGGATATCAGCTTCCTGCTTCTTATGTTATCCATACTGTAGGACCAATATATTCTGGTTTATCTGCTGATCCTATTAAACTTGCTTCATGTTATAGAGAAAGCCTGAATCTTGCTGAGAAAAACAACATACGAAGTATTTCTTTCCTGGCAATAAGCACTGGGGTATTTGGTTATCCTGCAGAGGAAGCAGCGAAAATTGCTCTAGAGACAATCTTAGACTGGTTGAAACAAAACCCAAAGGTGAAATTGGTTCGATTTGTTCTTTTTGATTCAAAAAGCTTGGAGATACATGAAAAGGTTTTGAATGATATGGATATAAGCTAAACAATCTAATACTGGAAGACAGAAAATGTTATAAGTATAATAAATGGTAGATGGATAAAAAAGGGAAGAGGTTCTGAGAAATGGCGGAGGATAAAAAAGAAACATACGATGTAAGATTATTATGTCGAAATTGTGACCATGATTGGATAGAAAACGTAAAAAGAGGCATGTATGTAAGATATGAGAAAGACAACAATTATATGATAAACAGAGGAGACACTCATAAAAAACGAAAGTTCTTTACATGTCCAAGTTGTGGTGCTCATAAGAAAATAGCAAGATTGTCTACAAAGGGTTATAGATGATAAAAATTTGTATATTGGGAGGTTGAGAAGATTATGGCTAAAGAAACAACAGGTGAAAAAGCAGATGAAAACACAGTATTCGTTGGGAATAAACCTGCGATGAGTTATGTGCTGGCGATAGTAACTCAGTTTAAAAACTCTGATGAGGTTGTGATAAAAGCTCGTGGTAGAGCGATTAGTAAAGCAGTAGACGCAGCAGAGATAACAAGGAACAAGTTTGTAACAGATGCGAAAATCAAAGATATAAAAATTGGTACAGACAGTGTTGTTAATGAAGAAGGTAACAATTTTAATGTATCTTCGATTGAGATATATTTGACTGCTGGAAAAAAATGAGATTAGAGAACCTGAGGGCGATGAAAACCAGAGGGTTAAACAAGTATTGAAGTCAAATAGTTATAACAGGGATGAAAATTTTTTATTTTGGCACATTAGTTTTAAATATCTCTTTTTTTGAAGAAGAAGTATGCCAAAATTAAGGGTATCATTATCCATAGAAGTTGAACTACAAGGAGAAAAGCCATGCTCATCCAATCCGGGGCTTCAATTGAAACTCCCATCGCCTGATCTAGATCAAATG
This sequence comes from Thermoplasmata archaeon, assembly GCA_030606465.1. GTDB lineage: Archaea > Thermoplasmatota > E2 > DHVEG-1 > DHVEG-1 > JAUWGL01. Next base: position 6,382 of record JAUWGL010000038.1, read on the forward strand.
CTCTCATTACAGCCATCTGATTTAAATCACCTGGGCTAAAAACAACTGAAGACCAAAGCCAGTCGGGATAGGTGCCCTCCCCTGACATCAGTTTCATAAAGTCTCCTCCAGTTCCATAATAGATAGCCATAACTATCATACCATAAATCATAGCCCAAAAAAATAAGATAACTCCTCCTGCGATAGCTCTCACACGAGTCTTACAAAGCGCAGAAATCATAAGTATTAAACTTAAATACATTAAACCTAAGATAATTGCGAGTGCTATGAATGCCAGAAATGCTAGCCCTTCTTCAGCACCAACGACCACTGCGATAACAATACCACTTAGCCCAAATCCTATCAATGGAGTAACAGCTAGTGCAGAACCAAGGCCCAGGAACTTACCTAATAGAACCTCTACTCTCTTTACAGGATACGAAAGAACTACAGATAGAGCACCCGTTTCTGCCTCACCCGCAATCGTTGAGAAACCAAGTAGAATCGCAATTAATGGAATAAGAAGAGTATAAATACTCATAAGTGCAACAACAGTTTCTTCCATACCTCCGAATACCTCTTCACCCCCAGCTTGTCCACCAGCAAGATATGATGAAGCAATTGTCAAAATTACAAAAATAATTGTTATTACAATAATCCATTTATTTCTAATGTTATCCAAGAATTCCTTTTTTGCAATAGTATAAATTGCCCTGGGGTTTATTCCTGTCATTAAGCATCACCTCTTTTCTCAGATATCAATTTTACAAATGCTTCCTCAAGAGAAGGTTCAATTGTTTTGATGTCATCTATTTTTAATCCTGCTTCCTCAAGCGTAGTAATAACTCGACTGCGGACAGAAGACTCAC
>JAUWGL010000165.1 GCA_030606465.1 Thermoplasmata archaeon
GTTGTTGCAGACGATGATGATGACGATGAAGAAGAACCGGGAACACAGACGTCAGAAGATAATGTAGATGATATCAACGATGAGTATGGTGTTGAACTGGAAGAACCATTCTATGCTAATGATACTGATGGAGATGGTAAGGTAGATACTTTAACTGATCCAAATGGTGTATTAACCCAAGTGCATAATACGACAATAAATGGAAACGCAACAATTTTGATATCGACTGATGGCGATGAAATACCTGAGTTCTTCTGGGATGCAGAAGCTGATACTGTAACCTCTATAACTCATTCACCTGGAACGATTTCAGATGAAGAAGTTGTGGATCCAGTAAATGAAACTTTAACTATTACTATAACTGTTGAAAAAGAAGAATCACAATGGATATACCTTGATATCGCTGATAACTATCCAGATTATGCTGTAACAATAAAAACATCAGATGGCAGGACAATCTCCTCAGATATGATATGGAGAGAAAATGGAAAAATATATGTTCTTGACGATCCAGACACAGAATATCTACTGATATATTCGTACGTGCTATTAGCTCCAATCTTTGACCCACTTAGTGGAACAACAATTAATGCTTCAAAACCAACAATCACTATTACTTATAAAGAGGCAGTAACAATAGAGTCATTATCATTCACGTTTAACCAGGAGGATATACAATATGATAGCACTAAAACATCAGATGATATGACTTATACATTTACACCACTGTTTAATCTGACAGATAATGGAACTCTCAAACTTACTTTAACTGTTAAAGATAGCGGTAATAACACGTTAACTTCATATGCTACCTATACAATTGAATTACCCGGAGTGGTTACACCTCCAAGCGAGGAGGAAGACGGAATACCATGGCTTATAATAGCTGGTATCACCATACTGTTAGCAATTCTGTTTATTGTTTATCTCTTTAAAATCGGGTATCTTTATGTTGAGTATGGAGAGCATGAAAAAGGAGAAAAAACAGAGTTTGATAAAATAGACGAGAAAAAAACTACAACAACATCAAAGAAAGAATCATCTGAGAAAGGAAAAACAAAGAAGAAAAAATAATTTTTTTTTCTCTTTTCTTTATTTTTAAAAACTAATCTTTCCATTAAGAGTCTGACATTTTGTGATAATTTTACCTTTAATTCCAGGGTTACATTCAACTGAGAGTGTCACAAGGTTATTGTAGGAAATATTTGTTATGTTGGCTTTTTCATAAATCCATGATATTAAGGATTGAGTTTCTTCATTCATAGGTAGTTTTATTTTAATCTTTGTTAACTGGGGCAATGAATCATAAATAATGTTTAATAGTTCATCGATGTTTTCTTTGTTTTTAATAGAAATTGGAACTGTTTTTTTGTTTTCTGTTAAATCTTTTTTTTGTAGATATTTTATTCTGTGTTGTAGTTGTTTTTTTGTTAATAAATCGGTTTTATTATATATGATAATTATTGGTGAGGTTGCTCCTATTTCAGTTAATTCATCTAAGGATGTCTTTAGTTTGTTTTCTATGATTTCTTTTTTTTCGCTTATATCTGTGATTAACAAAATTATATCTGCGACTTTTATTTCTTCAAGAGTGGAGTGAAATGCATCTATAATTAAAGCAGGGAGATCTTGGATGAAACCTACAGTGTCTGTTAGTAAAATCGGGATGTTTTTCTGATTTATTTTTCGTGTAGTGGTGGAAAGCGTGGAGAATAGTTTTCCTTCGACTTTTACGTTTTCATCTGATAACAAATTCAATAGGCTGCTTTTACCTGCGTTGGTGTAACCTGCTAGTGATACAAGATAGAAACCACTTGTGTGTCTGTGTCTTCGTCGTAGTTTTCTGTTATCACTGATGTTTTTTAGTTCCTGTCTTATTTTTTTTGTCTGTTTTTTTATCATTTCATAGTAGTCATCAACTTGGTATTCTCCTCCAGCCATTAAACCTGGGTGTTCACCACTTCGTGTTCGGTGGATGAGCTCTCGTACAAATGGTCTTTCGTATTGAAGTTGTGCGAGTCTGACTTGAAGTTTTGCTTCTTTTCTCTCTGCATGTTCTTCAAAAATCGTAAGTATAAGCCTTACTCTGTCATATACTTGTACATCTAGTTTTTTTTCAAGGATGAACCATTGAGAGGGTTTAAGCTTGCCATTTATGATGATTAGGTT
>JAUWGL010000064.1 GCA_030606465.1 Thermoplasmata archaeon
GTGACGGGGTTCTATCTGTAGATGAGATGGTTGTGAATCGGAATCGCATCAGGTGGGCTATCATCGCCAGGTAGTGTAGTTGCAGTAAATGTTAGACTGTCAGCATTGTTATTTCCACTCGTGGCACTAACGGTAAAAGAGACCGACACAGGTGTATCCACAGATTGACCATTAGCTTTAACGCAAAGAGAAAGAGTTTTGGTTGCATAAGGGCCAACTATATGATTTCCATCTGGTAGTGTATAGAGAAAGTATCCATTGATTCCACCGATGGTTGTACTTATAGTAACCTGGATATTGTAGTTACCATTGTTTTTTACAGTCATGGAAAATGTATGTGAATCTCCCTTATTCTCAAATGTAACTGACGTAGCCCCATTAGCCCAGAACGATATGCCACCGCCGCCGTTGTTGCCGCCACCGTAATCTTGTTTAGGCGCTGGTGCTGCAACTGCAGTGCCAGCTAGGAATGTAAATACCAATAAACTCGTTGTCAATATTGTTACTAACTTTTTCATTGTTTCACCTTCCCCCCCTGTCTCTTTAAATCTTTTGTATTGATACCGATGGCGTACCAATAGCGTTTATAAGTTGCATTTTTTGTCTTATACTTTATTTCACTTTTTCTTATCATTTTATAACACTATTTCCTCACTTAGTTATTCACTACTGTTTTTCTATTTCAGGGTTTATAAGGCTTGTTTGACAATTATTATCAGAAAAATATTTTATAAAAAGATGTTGAAAAACAGATTATTTTGTGTTTTATTTCACAACAAATCAAATGCGTTTCTGTATTTTGTATAGATTCTCCATTCTTTTTTCTTTTCGATTTTTAAATTTTTCCTGTAAGGATTGCAACATTTATCACAAAAAAACATGTTTGTTTTATTTCTTTAAAAAACCAACCCAACTTAGTTAGGATAAAAAGATGTTGAAAACTGGTTTTGGCATAATATGGTGTTGCATTTGGAGTGTTGTAAAGTGGCAGTATCATTTTTTTTCTTTCAATTCCTGAGAGCTTTTTTTCAACAAAATAGACGAAAAAATATTCACATGAAATAAAGAATAATCGGGATAAGAAGAACCCCCATACAATGACTCCTACGTACACCCCATTCCACAGGCAACAACCCAATACATGTTGCCACTACCAGAATCAATATACCCACTAGCCCTGTGAAAAGAAAAACCAATATCACTATCAACATGATCGTGAGTTTAACAACAAGAGCATATGGTACATTTCCAAAATGTTTAGCAAATATTTTTCCAACTTTAAGCGTTAAAAAATAAGACAAAGTCCCACCAAGCAACAACGCTATCAACAAATAAGAAAGATATGTAGGCATAAAAAGAACAGTCCATTCAGATACAGACATAAGCTCCTTAGCAGCCAAGGTCGCACCACTCCTTGACCGCAGAATAATAAAAAGAACCACGACAACAAAAAAAGCACATGCCGTATTAACAGCAGAAAGCGTTACAATTGTTTGTCTTTTATCAGACTCCCCACGTGCATTCATAGCAAGAATAGTCCCAGTCGCAGAAGTAATACCGGGTATAATAGAAACAAGAATCCCACCAAGACTACCAGTCATAACAGACAACGTTGAAGATTTCCTAGTTTTTTTATCAAACACAGGCTCCTCAATTATTTGCTCAGGTATAACCGGTTTAGTCATAAGAGACGTTAAAAGAGTAGGCGTCCCAAAAAGACCAGCCAAAGCCGGGAATAAAACAGGAGAGGACAACCCAATAGGAGAATCAACAGGAACCCCAAAAATAACCATACCGAAAACACCTGACAGGAAAAACACAAAAACCGCAAAAATCATTCCCATAACTGAAGGAAAAATCCCTTTAATACCAAAAACATCAATCTTAGCTTTCTCTGTCCCAATCATAAGAATCGAAATAGCGACCAACACCCAGAACATAATCTCACGTAGATTTTCATAAAAAAACAAAGGCTCACCAATAATGAACCGAATAGGAAAAAGCAGAAGAAAACAAAAAACAATAGCACCATAACTCCCAAGTGCTGACAAAGCAACAGCCTCATACCCTTTCCCCTCCATCAAAAGAGAATGAGCAGGAAGAACTGTAAGAGCTGTGTCTTCATCTGGTGCACCCAAAACAGTACCTCCGAAGGTAAAAAAATGCCAAAGAAACGTGCTCCAACGGGAGGGAAACATTGAAAACCTCTCGGGAAAAAGATTAGTTTTTAACAATGAAAAATGCTAAGGAGAACAAATAGTTAGTTGCTAAGGTAAAAAATGAGAAAGAAACCAGTTTCTACAGGAGAGAAATTGGCAAAAGGACTAAACGGTTTTTGACATGTTTGCTGATGTGAATCTGAGAAGGAAAGCACACTAGAAATGTTTCATTCGTTTTTAAAAGAAAAAAAGAGGGGAATTTTAGGGTTTTAGTAGATGTTGTAGTATTGGAAACAGATTTGGATGATTCTGCAGGAAGTTTTGTAGGAAGTTTAGGAATGGTGTGTTGATATATGCTTGGTTTCTTGGCATGGTGGCTGTTAGTGTTCCCCAGTCGCTCTCGGCACAATAGATGTCTCTGGCCTTGGCCATGATGTTATAGGTTCCCTGCTCAAACCATGTATGACCAATTGTTGCTTCCTCACCAGAACCTACTCCTGCTTTTCCATTCGTTGCCCCTGATGGCGGATTAGGTGGTGATACTATGATATTGAGAATAACATTACGTTTACACTCTTTCATCCGAAATGGAAATATTGAGTATATTGTGGCTGTTAGTGTTATTTTCACTGTTTTATCATGTACATTTTCTAATAGATAACCCACACCTAAAATATTAGATTTAGTGCCAGGTTCCTCAAGTTTTATTATTGCTCCGTCGCCACGAAACGTATCATCAATATCTGCGACTAGCTGGTACCCTGCTATTCTAGGAAAAATAATAGGGATATATCTCAAACGACTACTTGCTCCTAAAATAAATATTAAATATAAATCTGGTCCGGGTATACAAATATTTTTTTCGCAATCTGGATCACAATTTAAGGTTAACTCTACGGAAGACCGTTTAAGAAAATCTATCGATGCATTACCACCCCATATTATCTCGTAGTTGTCATCGTTGTTGAGATTTGTTTGAGTATCTTTCGCTGAAATAAGATTTATGGGACTCGCTGCACTATAATTATTACTTGCGACACTGGGTATAATACTTATTGTTACAAACACGAGCATTATTCCACAAACCAAACCTTTTCTAAATAATTCTTCTCTCATCTATTTTTTACCTCCACCAAATTATAATATGAGTATATGTATCTAAAAAACACATTTAAATATAGGTGGTAAAACAGGGGTAAAATAGGAGAGATTTAGGCGTATTAGACTGATATGATTTTCCATAGACGGGGAAAACAGTGGGGGTCTACAGATTTATTTATTAAGGGAAGTAAACAAATAAAAAAAACTTGTTTTTACAATATCGACCCCCACACGGATGATACTATCGTATGTGTAATTAAATATAGGTAGTAAAACAGGAGTAAAATAGTAAACATTTAGACGTATTAGACTAATTTCATTTCCAAAATATAAAAAGAAAAAAGAAAGAAGATAGGTTAGGTTTTAGAGATTAAGTAGTCGTTGAAGCAGCTGATATATTAATGGATGATTCTGCAGGAAGTTTTGCAGGAACTGTAGGAATGGTGTGTTGAGATATGGTTTGGTTTTCGGCATGCTGACGCTAAGTGGGTCTGACCAGGGGCTTTCCCTACCATTAATATCTTTTGCTTTAACTTTAATTTGATATAAACCTTCGTCAAGCCATATGTGTGGCATACTCACTGTTTGCCCTGAGTTGAATGGACCTACCCATATCCCAGATGTTCCATCATCCCAGTCAAACAGATAATAAATCTTATCCCCATCGGAATCAGTTGTTGATGTTGAATATACTTGGGGAATCAAAATCTTCCCAGACGATGGGCCACTAGGTGTACTGGGTTTATCTGGTGTGACACCAGGTAAGAAGGTCACCCAGGTCATTTCACTTTCAATGTCACACATTCCATATGGCATTCCAAAAAAACCATTCATTCCTGGTGGACCCCAATCGGTGCCCCAGCTGTTTTTACAAATCCAATAACCCGGATTATCATTATATCCAACAATCACTACTGCATGTAGCTCGATATAGGGCCCAGCTATACCAATATAAACACCATTAGCATCCCAAACATAGCCGGGAGGATAACTTCCCGGTCTCCAGAAATTATCATATACTTGCATGGAAACACATATAGGTCCGTTAGCTAGCTGAGCTTTCATCTGTGGAGGGTAGACGGAATTCCAGTGCGTATAGTCAGTTACAGTCTTTATAAGCTGATTCACCCAATCTGTACATTTATCTGAACATGGAACTTTATCATCTGCTTGGTATGGAAAACACGTTTCAGGGATAGCTCCACCCTGATTATTTTTCAAGTAATCAAAAGCAGCGCTGGTATGTCCTCCTCCTCGACATCCGGCACCTAGACATGACAAAATATATTGCTCTGAAAGATCATGATCAAGATTTGGATCACTATACGCAATGTTAATCGCAGCCTCAAGAGCACCCATGGCATTAAAAATCCAACAAACACCACAATTACCTTGATTTTTTGCAGTTGTTGTCCAATCACCTGTAACATTATTATAGGTATGCCATCGCCAATCTAAACTAGCAGGTAGGGGTCCAGTGGGTTCTGGTAGTGATGTCTCCTCTACCCAATCAGTCAATGGAATATGTCCTAAGCCATGTCCCTCCCAAGAGGAACATCCACATTCATTTTCAACAGTAAATTCAAAAACTGGATAAACAACGTCATTTTCATCTATAGAACTTACTACTGGTAAAACAGCAGTTGCAATCAACAGCATACAAACAAAAATTCCAATTATTTTCTTTTTCATCTTTTTTTCTACCTCCCACTAATTATAAAATTGCTATAATTGTAATATAATAACCAGATTTAAATGTGCTTATAACAATTGTTAATTATAGTTGCAACATCTGTAACAAAACATTGTTTTTAACATTCTGATTTCATTTAAACAAAATTAAGGTTTTGGCATCAATCTAAAACCTATTTCATAAGATTGAGGCTCATCACCCCAGTCATCTAAACAACGCTGAATCAACCGTCTACTACTCCAATACTGAGCATGCTTCCGCTTGTATCTCTCTAAGAGCTTTCTTTGATCCTTATTAGATACCTTAACTCCAAGTAGATAAGCCATCTCCTCAATAGCTCTATAGCTAATCACTCGATCTGGCTTCTCCCTAAAAAAAGCCTCAATAGTTACCTCTTCTCGACCAGGCAGGTAAAAAAATGTTTTGTCCTTATAACGGGCTGATCTAATGATCGGGAATTTATGTTGAAGATTTCTTACTACAGGCACATTGAAGTCTGAAATAAGGTATCCATCATTCACTAATCTGTTCAATAGTTCTATACCGTGTTTCCGTATGATGTGATTTCCAGCGTATTTGTAACCTGGCATGCCTTTGGCCCAGGTTATTACTGTATGTGGTGAAACACCGTAAATCATTCCAGCTTCAGCCTTGGTATAGCCTTCTTTGATTTTTTTCAGAACCCTGACACGGATTTCAGGTGGATGCGCATTAGCTTTTAGAATATCCTTGCATCGTTTCTGAATAGTAGACGGGTGTACGTTATATTTTTTAGCTAGTTCTGTTGTGGTTTTACCTTGTTGTAGTTGTTTTTTGATTTCTTCAATATC
>JAUWGL010000077.1 GCA_030606465.1 Thermoplasmata archaeon
TTTGTTCCACATATTGGGCATTTCTCATGTATTTTTTTGTTTTTTTCCTTTCCTTTTATTTTTTCTTTTATAATTTTAACAACCTGAGGTATGAAATCTCAGCTTCTTTCCACTAAAACATGATCTCCTATACGTATATCTTTTCGTTCTAACTCATCAAAATTATGCAATGTGGCACGTGAAACTGTTACACCTCCAACCTCCACAGATTCAAGGAGTGCCACAGGTGTAAGAGTCCCGGTTCTACCAACTTGAACATCTATGTCATTAAGAACTGTTGTAGACTGCTTAGCTGCAAACTTATATGATATAGCCCAACGAGGATTCTTTGAGGTTGCTCCAAGTTGCTCCTGCAAGGCGATACTGTTAACTTTGATTACTGCTCCATCGATCTCATAATCCAATGTTTCACGTTTTTTTTCAAGTTTATCACAATATTTGATTGCTTCCTCAATGTTTTTTACTTTTTTTGTTAAAGGATTTACACGGAAACCTGCTTTTTTAAGAGCATTTATGGCTTCTTCATGGGTTTCAAATTTTTTTTCTGAAAAAGATATATTGTAAATAAAAATGTTTAATGGCCGATTTGCAACTATTCTAGAATCAAGCTGCCGCAATGAACCAGCAGCAGCATTACGTGGGTTAGCAAAAACTGTTTCTCCTTTTTCAGCGTGTTCAGCATTATATTTTTCAAAACCAGATAGTGACATATACACTTCGCCACGTACTTCAACGTTTTTTAACACGTTATCTCTAAGATGTAATGGTATGCTATGAATGGTTTTAAGATTCTGAGTGATATCATCCCCTCTGAAACCATCACCCCGGGTTGCTCCTCTGATTAAAATATTAGCCTGGTAAAGAAGAGCAACACCAGCACCATCGATTTTAGGCTCAACAACATACTCTGCATCTCCAACGTTTTTCTTAACTCGTTCATCAAACTCACGAAGTTCATCATAGTTATAGGTGTTACCAAGTGAAAGCATTGGTACTTTATGTTCAACAGTGATAAACTCATCTAGTGGTCCCCCACCTACCCGCTGCGTTGGAGAATCCAATGTGATCAGATCTGGAAACTCAGCTTCAAGTTTTTCAAGTTTTTTAAGCAACTGATCAAATTCATAATCAGAGATAACCGGATTGTTTTCCACGTAATACTTGTAATTATGATAGTTAATCTCCTCATGGAGTTTTCCTATCTTTTTCTTTGCATCCTTCTTATTCATAGTAGTAGTTTACACTCCCAGGGTTTTTTCAACCTCTTTTAATGAATATGTGTTTAGGATATCTTTTTTTTCTAGCCATCCACGACGAGCTGTTGCTATGCCAAACTGCATAAAAGATAAATGATTTAGATTATGTGCATCTGTTCCAAGAACAAACTGGACGTTTTTTTCCTTAGCCATCTTGGAATGTATATCATTAAGGTCAAGACGATCAGGGAAACAATTAATCTCTAAAAAAGTGTTGGTTTCTCTTGCTACATCAAAAATCTTATCTATATCAAGATCAAATGGTTCCCTGCGTCCTATTATACGACAAGTTGGATGAGCAACAAAATTCACATATTTGTTTTCCATGGCTTTTATTATTCTTTGAGTGATTTCTTCTTTGTCCATTTTAAAACTAATATGAATACCTACTCCTACGAAATCAAATTTTTTAAGAATACTATCAGAGTAATCCAGGGTCCCATCAGGTTTAATGTCACATTCTGTACCACAAAAAACCCTAAAATCCTTCAGTTTTTTATTTATCTTTTCAATCTCTTTTATTTTTTTAACAACCCGATCTTCAGACAACCCGTTTGCAACCTTTAAAGACTGTGAATGATCAGCAATGCAAACATACTCATAACCCAGTTTTTGAGCATGATCTGCTATGGTTTCTATTGAATCAGTTCCATCACTCCATAGTGAATGAACATGAAAATCACCATGTATATCGTTATAACCCACGATATCAGGAAGTTTATTGTTTGATGCTACTTCGATTTCACCACGGTTTTCACGAAGCTCAGGTTCAACATACGATAAACCTAGTTTGTTATACACTTCTTTTTCATCCCTACCAACAATATATTTATCAGTTTCTTTATTGAAAAGACCGTATTCATTAAGCTTAAAACCTTTTTTTATTGCAATACCCCGCATCTTAACATTATGCTCCTTGGATCCGGTGAAATACTGCAAAGCAGCACCATAACTTTCTTTTTTAACAACACGAAGATCAACCTGTAAGTTATCATTGAGAAGAACACTAGTCTTAGTGCTACCTTTTAACAACACCCGCTGAACATTATCATAACCCACGAAATAATCCATAACCTCATCCGCATAATCAGAGGAAGCAAGGATATCTACATCACCAATTGTCTCCTTCATACGTCGAAGACTACCAGCAAGACTAACCTTGTCTATTTTATCAAATTTTTTTAGATACTCAAGATAACTATTTCCATCAATATATGCCAAATTAAGGAGTACACGACCACTAGTTTTCTCTTTAAGAGTGATACCTCGGATAATGTTACGTTCAGTTATCTCCCCGAAACCATCCAATGATCTAAGTTTACCATCAACACAAGCCTTTCGTAACTCTTCAATCGTTGTGATATTTAAATTCCGGTAAAGCGCAGAAATCTTCTTTGGACCTAAACCTGAAATCTCTAAAAAACCTAGTAAACCTTCAGGAACCTCTTTTTTCAGTTTTTCAAGATAATCTAAACGTTCTGTTTCGACTATTTCCTGTATTTTTTTTGCAAGAGCCTCACCAACACCAGAAATAGATCGAAGTCTGCCCTCCTTTGTAACTGTTTCTATATCTTCATCTAACATTTCAATAGTTTGAGCAGCCATACGATAAGCTCTTGTTTTAAAAAAAATCTCACCTTTTATGTCAAGCAGATCCGCTATTTCATATAATATCTCTGCCACAAGCTTGTTTTTCATAAAATCTTACCTATATTTTTACCCGCTAAGATATATCACTATTTTTATGTCATCCCCCTCCTTCAAATCTAGTTTCTCCCTGAGAAAACATGGAGATATAAATTCTAAAATGTTTGAGTAATGACTGCGAAGCGGCATAACAATTGCACCTTCTACACCATTGATTTCAGCTCTAAAACAACCTACACTTCCAAACGTACGATCATTTGTTTTAAATTCGTTAATGTTTATCGCATTATAATTTTTCAAAAGTCTAAGCTTATTTCGCTCTACATATTTAATCTCAACATTAAGAGTTCCAGGATATGGAGCGAAACCTAGTTTCTCCTTAAATTGATCAACATAACCTTTCTGCTCAGTATAATACCGTCCTTCTCCAAGACCTGAGACCACTTTACCCTTGAAAAAAAGTTTTTCGGTTAACTCAAAAATCTGCTGGTACTCCAAATATTCTTCTTCTAAAAACTCTGTACCTGCATGTGTTATCTGAATAAGCTGTTTTTTAATTCCAAGCTCTCGAGTTATCAAACCTTTTTGATCAAGATCCAGGAGATATCTGGAAGCGGTCTGCTGACTGGTATCAAGCTGATTAGCTAGTTCAAGAGAAGAAATCTCTATCCTGTTTTTAACCGCTCCAAGTAATGCCAGCTCTTTTAACGTCTGTAAAAGATATGATTTCATCATAATAGCTCACCCCCTAATTTTATTCAGTAATTTTTACTGCTAACTTCTCACCTTCTTCTGTAAGAACATATCTGTTACCTTTTTTTTCTACTATACCTCCGTTTATAAAATCATCAGCAACCCTGCGGGCAACATTTCGTATAATGCGATGTTTTTTTGCAATTCTATCAATGTTTGTTTCACCCGAGGCAAAACCATCGAAAATTACTCTTCTGAATTTATTCGAAAGTATAAACCCTTCATCCATATATTATTACCGTCAGCTTGATTTTTTTAGTAGCCGAACTTACCAAAAAAGATAGTTCGCATACCAATAAATGAGTAGATAGTTTACGTCTTAATAAATATAGGGGTGGAAAGAAATTTTTTTTTTTCATTATAACGATCTGTTCTTCCCTTTTTTAGAATGATGTTTATAGAGATCTGTAAATTCAGATAACAACTGTAAAGATACCTGATAATAGTTGTACAACAAGTCCTTTTAAAGTAAACTAACAGAATAAGGAGTGAGGAGCGATAAAAAATGATAAAAACACAAGATCATGGCGGAAAACGGCTTGGCCAAAACACTCTATACAAGGATGCATTGGTCTTACATTTGATACATAACGGATATAGAAAAGAACGAGCAAAATTAAAAGTAGAAAGAATGTTAAGACAGGAAATATAAACCTTGTAGAATCAATAAAATTCTTTGGTTTTAAATGTTTTTTTTCAGAGATAACCTTATTTGTCTTAATCACATAAAGTTTTTTTAGAAAATATGTTTGAAAAAATACCAATTGTGCTTTCTGCTGATGATCTGCTAGATAGATCATTTAAGAGAGCTAAGAAAATACAGATAACTGACAGAAATGCTTTTTACAGAAAAAAGAAAACCATTATTGCAAAAACAAAAACGTTTTCTGAAAATGTTATTTCAGCATTAGAACGGTACGTAAAACAATTTCCATCTATCGAAAATCTTCCGTTGTTTTATCAGGAAATAATAGACATTAAGATCAGTGTTGATAAATTGAAGAAATCGCTTGGTGGTGTTGACTGGGCACGTAAGACCTGTCAAAGAATTTATTCAAAACAAGTAAAGTCATTAAAAAAATCAAAAAACATTGATTTTTTAAAACAAAAACAAAAGGAGATACATGGTAGAATCTCAAGCATTGTTAAACAAATAGATAACGAATTAAGTGTTCTTTCTGAAGCACAACACATAATGAAAAAATTCCCTGAAATCCAGGATATTCCAACAGTTGTCATCGCAGGATATCCTAACGTGGGTAAATCATCGCTTCTCAGATGTCTTTCCTCTGCTAAACCACAAATCGCTCAGTACCCATTTACAACTAAAGAAATCCATGTGGGTCATATTAAACAAACTGAAAAATACATCGACAAATGTTTTCAGATAATTGACACACCGGGTCTACTTGATAGACCATTTTCTGAAAGAAACGATATAGAAAAACAAGCAGTCGCGGCATTGACTCATCTTGCTGATATAATAATTTTTATGGTTGATCC
>JAUWGL010000055.1 GCA_030606465.1 Thermoplasmata archaeon
ATCCTGGAGATAAATTAAAATATGGTTGGGACTGGACTGGAGATGGCGTAGCCGACAAGTGGGATGACAACAATGGTAACTACTATACACCTGGAACACAAGTCACCACGCAAATAACATGGACCGCCAAGCAAACAACCTATACTCTTAGGGTGATAGCTAAAGATTTAAACGGAGCTCAGAGCCCATGGTCACTTCCATTATCTGTTACAACACCAAAAAACAAAGCAATCAATACAAACCCGTTATTCCTAAACTTCCTTGAAAACTTCCCGCAGAATCATCCAATATTATTCCAGCTGCTTCAACGACTCCTTAATCTCTAAAACCTAACCTATATCCTTTCTTTTTCTTTTAGAATACTGGGTTACTTGCTTAGAATGTTCAGGACTTGGATGATAGACATCCAGGTTTTCATAAGGGGATAGTAGGTGTTTTCTTTTTCTTTTCTACTTTATGACGTATGGGGTCCCATAATATGAGTATATAACTGTTATGTATATTGTATACATAAATTGTGTATAAGATTGGAGAAAATAACTATGTTTTCTTCCTTTACATATAAAAAAAGCAGAAAAAAATCAACTTTTTTCTTCTATTAGCTGATTGTTATGATTTATGCTGACTTCTAAGAGCCGCCGGAGGGATTTGAACCCTCGACCTGCTGATTACGAATCAGCCGCTCCACCATCTAAGCTACGGCGGCACAACTGAGTTGAATAAGATCAAGTAATAAAAAATTACCTATCATTTTCCACTTTTTTCCGTAACATCTTTTTACCTACAATCGTTTTCAGATTTAGATGATTAGTGGAGCAGATGAAGCGGGTCGTGGTCCAGTACTTGGTCCTCTTGTGGTTGCCGGAGTTACATTTAAAGATGATTCAAAATTGATTGAGTATAACGTTAGAGATTCAAAAAAAATTACTCCGAAAAGAAGAGAAATGTTAGCTAAAATGATAAAAAAAATTGCAGTTAATTATGAAATCCTTGTTATACCTGCAAAAGACATTGATGATATGCGTAAGGTTATGACATTGAATGAAATTGAGGTGAACGGTTTTACAAAGGTTATTAAGAAATTAAAACCAAAGGTTTGTTATGTGGACTCTGCTGATGTTAATGAGAATAGATTTGGCAGGGATATTCTTGCTGGTCTTTCTTTTAAACCAGATATTATTTCAAGGCATAAGGCTGATGATATTTATCCTGTGGTCGGAGCTGCAAGTATTCTTGCTAAAACCCGGAGAGATGAAGAAGTTAGGGATATAGAATTAGAGCTTAGGAAGAAACTAAATCTGCCTCTTGGTAGTGGTTATCCTGCTGATCCTGTTACTAAAAGATTTCTTAGTATATGGGTAGAAAGGTTTGGTAAGCTTCCTCCTTATACTCGTCATTCTTGGAAAACTGCACAAAAATTAATCGAAGAAAAAGTCACTAAAAAACTTGACGATTTTTAATATATCTTAAACAGCATATAAATATATATATTTTTGGTTTGTAAAAGGATATAAAAATATTTAGAAATGAAGAGGTAAAAAAGGGCCTGGACATGGGAAT
Organism: Thermoplasmata archaeon; assembly: GCA_030606465.1. Classification (GTDB taxonomy): domain Archaea; phylum Thermoplasmatota; class E2; order DHVEG-1; family DHVEG-1; genus JAUWGL01. The sequence goes on from JAUWGL010000055.1 coordinate 1,561, forward strand.
GCAATTAATTGATGAATGATCCTAATATTTTTTCCAGAACATTTGATCCAGACCCGCCCTGTTTTAGGATGGGATGTAATAATCGACTAGAGTTTGTCATCATATTTAAGGCTACTCTGTTAAAATGTCAATTTGACAAAATGTCAAATTTGACAAAATTATAATTAAATAAAAAATGCTATAGGAGACATGGTGTCTTTTGTTTTAAGTTATTCAGGTGTTTCAAGCTGAGAAAGATTTATAGCATTTTTCTACGCTTGCAATTAACTCTTTTATGTTGAGAGGTTTAGGCAAGTAATCATAAATATATGATCCAAGGACAGATAATTTCTGGTAATCCTTTGTTCCTTTTCCAGTGATTATATTTATTGCTACGTTTTCCATTAATCCTCTGTTTGCTATTTCATGTATTGTAGCCCATCCATCCATTTTTGGCATCATCAAATCCATGAGTATTACTCCTTTGAATCCTTCCTCAATTTTTTCTATACATTCAAATCCGTTATCTACAGTGATTACGTCATAATTTTGATATTCTAAAACAGTTTTTAAAGAGGACAATACATCAGGTTCATCATCTACAATCATTATTTTTTTATTCATATTACCATCCACCAAATAGTGATATCTCCCAATATACTCATCATTTTGTCAATGGAGGTATATAAAACTAATGCGTTAGAATGTCAATATGTGAAATTGATAACACGTTCACAACAAAAAAAATTGAAAAAAAAGAGCTTTGCAAGTTATTTTAAATCTAAAGGATTTCACTATTTTTTACTGATTATCATCTTGGAATTCTATTAAAAACTCAGCAAGACTCTGAACACCTTCTAATGGCATAGCATTATAGATAGATGCCCTCATACCACCAACAGATCGATGACCCTTCAAACCAATAAGACCCTTTGTAAGTGCTTCTTTTACACATTTTTCCTCAAGCTCTGGTGTTGACAAATTAAATGTTATATTCATAAGCGATCTTGAATCTAATCTTGCATGTCCTTTGTAAAAACCATCTGATTTATCAATGACATCATAAATCATTTTGGCTTTTTTCCTATTAATTTTTTCAATACCGGGAGCACCACCAAGTCCTTTTAGATGTTCCAAGGAAAGCTTACACATATAAATAGCCCAACAAGGACCCGTGTTGAACAAAGAATCCTTAGCTGCATGAGTTTTCCATTTCTGCATAGTCGGTGTATTCTCAGGCACTCTTTCCAGTAGATCTTCTCGTACAATAACAAGGGTAACCCCTGAAGGGCCTATATTCTTCTGAGCACCAGCATAAATAACACCAAATTTTTTTGGATCAATGACTTTATCCATTATATCCGATGACATATCACAAGCCAGTGGAACATCATCAGACACATTTGGCCATTCATGAAACTCTGTACCATATATAGTGTTGTTACCTGTAATATGAGCAAATGCTGCATTATCACTGAACTCAACATTCTGTGGGATATACGAAAAATTCTCATCCTCAGAGCTAGCGACCACTTTCACATCACCATAGAATCCCCCTTCTTTGATAGCTTTCTTAGACCATGCACCAGTGTTCACATATTCCATTGATTTACCCTTCTGTTGAAGATTCAGAGGAACCATGTAGAACTGTGTAGAAGCACCACCCTGAAGCCACAAGATTTTATAATCATCTGGTACACCCATCAGCTTTCTAACTAGCTCTGAAGCCTCCGCATGAACCTCAGCATATTCTTTAGATCGATGAGAAATCTCCATAAGAGACATTCCAGTACCTTTGAAATCCAAAAGATCTTTCTGGGCCTTTTTCAAAGCAGGTAATGGAAGTGTCGCTGGACCAGCATAGAAATTGTAAACACGTTTCGTCATAACAAACTTCACCCCTATTTTGTTGAAGGATGGAATATACAAAAGGAATTTAAATCATTCGGACAAGAAAAAAACCAATCATTTATATTTTTTGATAAGAACTGTAAAAGACATCTGACAACAGTTGTACAACAAACTGTTTATAAGGAGAACAACAAAAAATATACTTGTGAGGAATAAAACTATGAAAAGACTTCTAGTAAAAGCACTGAAAAACAGGTTCGACATGGCAAAAGAAGATGCAATAGCACTTGTTAAAACAGTTGAAGGCATATTTGATGGCGAAGAAGAAATAGATGATATGTCCATAGATAAATACGCTCGAGCATTGTTCTATGAACTCCAAAGAGAAAAATTACTTAAAATAAGACGAGAAGAATTCAAAGAACAAGGAAAATTCGTCAGAAAGTATTACTGGTCTTTCAACAATGACATAATAAGAGAAGTAGCCTACGAAAAAATAAAGGAAGAGCCTTATAAAATATACAAGAAAATCCCAAAAACCGCTTGGTTAACACATTCATATTGTAACTAAAAAAAGCTAGTTGTTCAGTTCAGGCGGATTTAAAAGCTGATGGTATAAATAGCAATCTCTAACATTTTTTTCATTATCTTTTCTTTCATCTATATCATATCTTATTTCAACTAAGAATCGACGAAGGAAAACAATTGCTATAAAAAAACTTAACAATGCAACCATTAAAACAAGTTGATAAATGGTTTCTGAAAGGGGTACATTTATGTTAAAAATAACGAACAACATAGATATTACTGCAATTAAAAACGGAAAAATAAAAGCCAATGCTAATATCCTTTTTTCTTTCATTTTCTAATCCTATGTTTTGGTTGTTTTATGAGTACTTAAATCTTTTTCTTTAATTCATTTGTTAATCTATCTAATTTAAGATTTGACCTATCTATCACATCATTTGCTATTTCAACAAGAAGATGAAGATAGTCCTCATTACAAAACAACCTACCATTTTTTCCAACAGGAGCATCAAGACGTTCAGTACTACAAACTTCTATCACGATTTTTCTGCCTAATGATTTAAGACCAGAGTTTTTAAACCCTGAGGATATCGCTGTTTTCAACATGCCCTCTGCATCAAGATTTGTTTTTGCAGTAATATGAATAATTGGGGATTGCGCAAGAAGCCATAGTTGACCAGTTTTGGCTTTTGTTGATGCAGATATTATTTCACTTGGTTCTATATTCCTATGCCATTTCCCAAGGAATTCCGCGTTTTTTTTATCACCAATACTAGGCAGTTCAAGTAGAACAATTCTTCCAGCGCAGCTGCTAGAAGTATAAAACTTTTCAGATTGATTTATTATATCTAGTATCGGAAGGATTTTTTCATCAACCATATCTTCATTTCTAGCTTTTTCTAATTTTGTAAGCGCAGTTTTTTTACCATCGGAAAAATCTCTTTCTTTGTCCATTTTCTATTTTGTTTCCTTGTTTATTTCTATATCTCGTTTTTTTAATTCTTCAAAAAAAGATTTACATGGAACAATTTCCTCTGAACAAAAAACACCACGTTCTTTGATAACGCCTTGTTCAATCATCTGAGCAATAATCGAAACAGGGTAACCTGTTGTACGCATCATCGAGGTGATATCGTTTTCTTCATCATAGTAATCAATCATAGTGTATTCCAAATCAATTTTCTTACTATTTTTCATTCCCTGGCTTAAAACCTTGACAAGAACTACATCTTTACCATTGATTGGGAGATTTTTAAGTAGAACTGCTGCAAATAAATCTCTTGGAGCAACACGTTGTTCTCTGATTTTTATTTCTTTTTCTTCTGCAAGACCAATATCTAAAAGTGTTTTAAATTTTTCACAATGAGCAGGGTACCGAATTGTTTTATAATCAAGGTAGCCGATCTTATCTTTATAGGTATACGGAAGGGTAGAACAACCACCAGATGTCGAAAAAGCCTCCATTTCATTAAAAGGCTCAGGGAACTCTATTTTTTCAAGTTCTTCCATGGATTTCTTTTTGATTATCTTTCCATGATCCAGAACTATTGCATCTTCAACATATTCATTTATTAGACCATACGGCGAGAACACTATCTGATAATTAAGTGGAGGTTGAGGATTTATTGGTAATCCTCCCACTCTTAATTTTACGTAATCAACAGTATCCATGTGTTCGACGATGTCACGAACAATAACCGATGTTAGACCGGGAGCAAGACCACAATCAGGGATAATAGTAACATCCATCTCCTTAGCTTTTTCAAAAAGACTTCTTTCTTTGCTGACAATATCATTATTTCCACCAAGATCAAGAAAATGAGTTTTTGTCTCAACTGCAATTTTCGCTAAAAAATAATTAAACCTATAGGGAACCGCAGATATCGCAACATCATAGTCTTGGAAATACTTCTCCACGTCTTCTGTTTTTTCGAGGTCAAGTATATCAAAAGTTATATCCTTTTTTTCCAAGAATTTTTCAGCAGATTGTAATGTTTTTCTATCCTTGTCCGCAATTGTAATACTGTCAAAATTCGAATGATTACATAGATCATATACAATTGCACGGCCCATCATTCCAGAACCAAGAATAATAATATTCATATGAAATAGCCCCCCTATGGAATAACCTCTGATATAGAGCAACCTAGTTGATTTTTCCGTTAAATATTTTCAAATGCTTTTTTCATGATTTTTTGCTCATCTTTATCTTGCTTAATGAGT
>JAUWGL010000026.1 GCA_030606465.1 Thermoplasmata archaeon
ACCCATAGCCGAAGAAAAAGTCTTAGCAGTCAACGTCTTCGCTAGACCCGGGTAATCCTCAAACAAGATGTGACCATCAGTAAGAATACCGAGTATCACATATTTCAACATGTTTTTTTTACCAACTACTACAGTTCCTACTTCATCTACAAGTTGTTTACAAACCTGTGATATATCTGTCAGGGTTATACTCATTCTCTCCATACCTCCATTTTATCTAAAATTTTGTTTATATCCATTAGATATCTCTCCTTTTTATTTGTTTTATCTTTATCAAAAAAACCTTGACTTGGTTTTTTTTCTTTAGGGTCAATGTTTAGAATCCAATTAGAGATTTCTTTGTCTTTTATCAGTGCTCGTAGTTTATTTGGATCATTATTTTTCATTTCAGCTAGTTCTCCAACTGAGAAACCATGTGTTATCCGGATTTTTTCGAAGAACATCATTTCTATGTGGTTTTTTAGTGGTGCATGGTCACTGTAGTCCACAGGCATTGATCTTATGGATTCCGCTAGATGTGTTAGGCTTCCTGTGGCATAGTTTTCATCTGTTATTGGTTTATGTTCCCAGTTCTCTGGTTGTTTAGATCGAATAAAGAGTACTAGGGCTGCTATTGTTCCTCCAACTATAAGAGTTATCATAAAAAAATACCATAGAGCAGGACCGATAGAGTTGCCTGTAGTTAAAACAGGTATATCTAATATTACAAGAGTAGATGAAACAGTCAATTATACCTACCTCTTTATTTATATTAAGGATACGAATTAGGGTTCATTTCTTTTGTATTTTCAGTTGGATTGCCAACTGACTGGAGATTAACAGGAATGTTAACTGGATTTGATACTATCTCATTTAAACATTTGATAGCCTTGTCACGATCCTCAATACCTATCTCATGTTTACTATAACGGGCTTTCTCAAAAATCTGTGTCAGAGTATACAATCCCTCTGGTGAAATCTTTAAGAAATTTTTTGTAGCCATAGCAAACTCCCTAGGCGTCTGAAAGGAACCTTTGTGTACACCTTGATGACTCAACCAGTTACACATTTCCTTATAACAGTTCATAACAGATTTCCTATAATCTCCATCAGTTTTAAGATCGTTTATAGTATGCAATGCAATCTCTTGGATTGAAGGGCCTTCTTGATTTCTTTGTTTTTTAAACATCATAATAACACCTACCACTATAATTATTATAAGCACAGCTATCAATATAAACCAATAAATATTTTGTGCTTCATCCTGAGGCTTTTGTTCTTCAACATAACCCGATGGCACGATTTTAACATCTTTGGAATCATATGAAGATAAATAGATGTTGTTGCCATCAAAATCTGCTTCTATTGTACTAGGTCCTAGAGCGGCTGTAGATGAAATATTATATGTAACATTGAATGTTCCATCTGAGCTAGTTCTAACATCACCGCTATAAAGATCCCAGTTGATACGTATTAACACGTTTTCAACTGGTTGACCAATGTTATCTTTTAATGTACCACCGATAATTATCGTCTCGTTTTGTTCAAGGTTTGTTTTAGATGGAGATGTTATTGTAAGCTGTGTTTCTGATTGTACAAATATGATTTCCTCTGCGTTAGCCTCAGCAAATGTTTCATTACCCGGGTATTGTGTTCTAACAGTAATATTTCCAAGAGATGAATCCGTTGGTACATTAATGATCTTTTCAAATGTTCCTTCTGAAGATGTCGTAGTCGTCGAAGCCTGTTCTCTATCATAATAAATAACTATTTGCGAACCTGGTAAAGCACTGCCCGATCCATCAGTAAGCTTTCCTTGAATACTTAATTGATCGCCTCTTTTAACAGCAGTTAATGTTATATTGTCCATTTCTAAACTGGTTCTCATATCTCTTACAACTACTGTTTGACTATCCTGCGATGAACCAAGATACTCATCACCATTAAAAACTGCAGAGATCACAAAATTTCCAAACGTATTAATTCTGTAAGGATAATAAAATTCCCCTTGGCCGTTGGTATTTATATATCCAATATATGATCCATTTCGGTAGATATTGATTTTTTTGTAACTTAACAGCTCTTCACCATCGTCATATAAAATACCTTTAATCTCAAGGTCATCCCGAAGACCCACGGATTGTACCATGTCTAAACTTAGTGTTGTGTTTGAAGAAATATTAATTATTGGATCTGTCCATGATCCACAATATGTATCAGTTGAAAGTGCATGTGCGATAACATGATTTTTTCCAACTGATGCCTCATTTGGTACATTACATTGTATAAAAAACCGTCCACTGTCATCTGTTTGTCCAACTCCAGTTAAATAACCTGGAATGATTTTATTTTTTGTTACAAAAATCAATACATACAGATCAGGTAACCCTGTTTGACTCAGATCTCTAACATAGCCTTCCACGTTGAAGTACCCTAATTTAGAGGCATTAGATGAAACATGTGATATAGTAGTAGTCGTGTTCAATAGATCTGGTGAACATTTCTCGCTGCCATCTCCATCGCCCCATGGCCAAACAATATCTCCACCATCGCCGTCTCCGTCACCATCTCCGTCTCCATCACCATCGCTATCACCATCTCCTGGTTTATTACCATTACTGAATGGATCATATTCATTTGGATTTGAGGTGCTACCTCCACATCCTCCAAGCTGAACCTCCATCCAACCCTCATTTGGAATGTACATCTCCACAAAAGCATGACATTCATTTTTAACTAATCTTGTCGGAATCCCAATAGAATTAGCCGTAACAAAACATGCAAAAGATCTAACATAACAACAGCCATGTTGATACAACGCCATTGCTAAATATGAATCTGGTTCTTCATCCTCAGATGGTATATCCCCTGGTGTAAAACTAGAAAAGTAATCATATAAAGTGTTAACAATTTTTTTCAGATTTTTTTCACCGGTTAGTCCAAGTTTTTCTATAACAGTATTTGCCTTTGCTATCACTGATGATGGTGGTGTAATTTTTTCGTCTTTAATGTCATCAAGTGTTAAACTAGTGGGTATGTAAAAAGTGTAATAAGATGAATCTGCACTTGTAGTAAAGGTTAATATTGCTTCACCATAAGAACGAGACGATTTAACATAGTAATTATCTGCTCCATCTTTGTAGAAATCTAAATTTGTATTTGGATAAACACTATATGTATGTATTCTCGCATTTGGAGCAACAGAAGGAATACGTATATATTTGTATGACAATTCAAGATTTATAATACCTGTGAACACATTTTCATATTTTTTATCTGATAACTCTATTTTGGATAAAGAATTATCACTAACATATGCTGTGTAATCTCCATTAATTGCATCATAAACTTCCAAACGTTTTCTACCAGCTAGATATGGATCAAAAACTGCGATACATGTTGGATCTGTATGATAACCATTTCTACTTGGGCCACTAGTTGGAGATGTATCTGTTCCACCATAAGTTAAATCACTAGGGTTTTGAGGACCAGCTGGTGTATTATCTTTACCATCAGGTATTCCATCACCGTCTGTATCTGGATCAGATGGATCTGTTCCTAGATCTAGTTCATCTCCATCTGAAAGACCATCATTATCGGAATCTTCATCTAAAATATTTGGAATCCCATCGTTATCAACATCCCCATTTGGTGAATAACTTTCATCAGAATATTTTTCAGATAGACTTTTCCAAAAAGTGTATTCTTCATAATCATTTATACCATCATTATCGGAATCTTTATCCATTGGGTCAGTGCCTATTTTTTCTTCCTCGTTATCGCTAAGCCCGTCTCCATCTCTATCAATGGTTTGGACACCATGTATTAAATTACTAATTGACCATAGTAAAATAAGAAAAACAATTACTGCAGCAATAATTATATGTGTTTTTTTCTGCAATCTATATTTCCTCCAATGAGAGCAAAGTCATCAGTATAATTTAACTGAATCTAAACATCTACTAAAACAATTTTCCATTATTAAAACTTATAAATTTCACAAGACATGCTTATATATTATCATTTTGTTTTTTGATACAACAATAAATACATGATTGTTAATAATCCTTGAAGAGGTGTAGATGCATAGATGAATAAGCAATTGCTCACAGCTACAGTAGTAATCATATTGACAGGCATTGGTTTTTTATCAATTATCAGTGAAAACGTTGTTGCTGCACCTGGATGGATCACTGTTTACTCTCCATCATCAGGAGCTACATATTACGAGGGTAGCACTATGTATATAAGCTGGGGTTCATCAGATGTAGGAAACTATGTCAGAATTGAACTTTATAAAACTGGATATTTATTCACAACTATTTCTTCAAACACAAGCAATGATGGAAGTTATTCATGGACCATACCCAGTGGATATTCATCAAGTTCTTACTATAGAATAAGAGTAACAAGCATATTACACGCTAGTGATTATGATGACAGTGATCATTTTTACATAAATGAAAAATCCATAACCGTAACCTCACCATATGCAGGGCAAACCCTTTACCAAGGAGACACACACACCATAAGATGGACCTCAGAGAACACAGGGTATTATTTCAAAGTTGATCTGTATAAAAGCGGGTCATATGTTAAAACAATTACTTCAAGCAAATACAGCTACGGTGGTTACGGTAGCTATTCATGGGCAATATTATCTGATCTATCTATTAGTTCATTGTATAAGATAAAAATAACAGATACAAGTGACGGCAGTGTTTATGGTTATAGTGGAGAATTTTCAATAGATAGAAGATCCATAAAGATAACATCTCCAGCTGGTGGTGAAACATGGTTTAAAGGAGAAATGTACACAATAACATGGACTTCAAAAAACGCAGGGAGTCAAGTATCAATCAAATACAAAAAAGAACATGCCTATTATTATAGCACAATCGACCTATATGAACCAAATGATGGAATCTATGAATGGACAATTCCAAGTAGTCTCGACTTAAGTTACAACTATCAAATAAAGATTACAAGCAATTCATATTCAAATGTGGATGATATAAGTGAAAGTTTCTCTATAGATGAACGATATATAGATATCAGCTCACCAAGTTGGGATGATAAATGGCTTCCTAATGAAACCCATGTTATAGAATGGGAGTCAAAAAACGCAGGAAATCAAGTTGACATATGGCTGTTAAAAAATGATGCGCATTATGCCACTATTGCTACGAATGTTAATAACAGCGGGGGTTACAACTGGATATTTCAAAATATCTTCGACGCTGATTCTGATTATAAAATCCAAATAATGAGTAAGGGATATAACAATGTTTATGATCAAAGTGAAGAGTTTACCATTGGAGGACAAACTATAACTATTACTTCACCAGCAGATGGTGACACATGGTACAAGGAAGAATCCTACATCATCACCTGGATTTCAAAAAATGCTGGAGATTTTGTAAATATTAAACTGTATAAGGACGGAGATTATTATTGTACTATAGCTTCAAATGTCGAAAATAACGGTGAATATAGATGGAGTGAGATCTCCTCTGATATATCACCAGGCTCTTCTTATCAGATACGGATAGATAGCGTTTCATATAATGATGTTTATGGTTTGAGTGAAGGAAGTTTTACAATAGAGGAGACTTTTCTCCAAAAGATATCAGGACCAATACTACTTATTGGGGCAATTGGTGGTATCATTTTGGTAGCCTTAGTAATATTTTTTAAACTGAAAAAAAGGTGGTTAAAACCTGAAAAAGATGCATCAGACACAGTAAATTTAGGGGTGGCTCAAGCAGGGATTAATAAAAAAGAGGCTAATCAAGATGAATATGATCAGATATGGGAAGGCAATGACATATAAGTGAAAGTTACTGGTTTTACATGCAGTAAAGAATAAAATATACAAAATCTATATCAACGTTTATATGACAACAAAAAAAATGGAAGCAGAGAGAAAGTATGAATGCCATAGATGCTGGGTTGAAATGAATAAAGAAGAAGTAGAAACTTTTGGACCAAATATTGTTATAGATGTTTGCCCTAAATGTCAAGGGATATGGTTAGACAAAGATGAACTTGGTAAACTATTAAAAGATAGAAAGCTGACCAATTATTTAACTAAACATATTGGAACAAAAAGTAGAAGCCCGATGGTATGTCCTAAATGTGGAAATACAATGGATATAGAAAAAGCTGATGACATTGAGGTTGATGTGTGTTTAACTTGTGGAGGGGTTTGGCTGGATCAGGGTGAACTTGATGCTTTAAAATCCAAATCAGAGGAAGGATTTAAAGGTGACGAGTTAGCGAAACAGGAAGAACTAGAGGAAGAGCAGCGTTATAAGAGACGCAATTCACCTTTGCACCGCTTCCTTGGAAAACTCTCCAGATGATATCCCATTAATTCCTGTTTATAATATGTCAGCACATACTTTGCAAAGAAATAAACATATGTGTAATAAGTTACCTGTTTTTCTTTTGGTTAATCAGACTCTTATAGAAAGAAAATAATTCGGCATCTTGTTTCTTCCATTTCATAGGTTGCCTTGCTTGAAGATCGCCATATGCGGGAAACTCCCATATTGATTTTTTCTGTGTCATCCCTATTTCTGTTCCATCATATATTATCACTGGTTGATCTATTGAAAACTGTATTCTTGCTGCTTGTTTCATTTTTTCTTTGTCATTACGACATTCAAACAGGAAGCGATCCATATCATGATTATCTAAAAACGTGGGAAGAAAATAATTATCTGGATACTTGTTATAATGATGTTTAATCTCTTTTGCTAATCCCTGTTGTGTATCTCGTCGGGCAATATATCCTCTTAGCATTTCTTGTAGTTTAAAATCCAGTACACCATCAAGTATTCCATTGTACTCCTCTAAGAGTTTATCTGAAGAATTACCAAAGAGCCATTTCAAAAATTTATGTTTTATGTTTATTGTTTTTAGTTCATTAAATTTGACTCCCTTCATCCAGGCTTCCCCTAGTAAAACAGCATTAGGGTTTTCTTTTTTTATTTCATCTTGGAATTCTCTCCAAAAATTATGAGATGGTCCTATGACATGGTCAAGTCTGAAACCATCAAATCCAAGGTTAGTCCAATATTTAGCTGCATTAATCACATGCTTTCGCGCTGGAGGATACTCAAGATTAATTTTAGGAAGCTCTCTTATACTTAGGAAACAAAGATAATCATCTGGCCATTTAGTAAAATAAAACCATTTTCGATATTCACTATTTTTGTCCCGTTGTGCATCCTTAAAAAACAGGTGTTCATTTGAACAATGATTAGGTACAAAATCTGTTATAATATGCATATCCAAGTTGTGAGTAGATTTAATTAATTCTTTAATATCTCCTGTTGTACCAAAATGCGGATCAACCTTGTAAAAATCAGTAACATGATAACCATGATATTCACTGGTTTTATAGAATGGAGAAATCCAAAGAGCGTTAACACCAAGTTCCTGAAGATACGGTAGTTTTTCAATTATGCCTTTGATATTTCCACCAAGAAAAACAGGTTTATCCCAGTTCTCTGTAGATTTAAACCCTGCAAATCGATCAATAAGAATATGGTAGATAATCGCGTTTTTAAACCAGTCAACACCATCCATACTTGTATGATATAAAACATGGTGTTTTTATAGATTTATAAACGTTATTTTGTTTTTTAGAAGAAGCGAAAAAAAATGTATAAATGGAACTGAATGTGACCTTGATAAAACACTTTTTTCTATTTGTATTGAAGAGGCTCTTTCACATACATATAGATTAACTCCAACATGAGTTAAACAATAATCATAAACAACAGTCGGATTCGTAGGAGCTCGTGTTTTACAAAGCTCAATGGTAAATGAAAGAATGTTCTGTTCCCCATACAACCAGTTTTCAGATGTACCAATCGTGCCACCCGGCCACGGAAAAATAGTTCCGTCCCCTTTGTAAAAATCATACTTACTGATGCTTGATATACCTTCACCAACAGATACAAAAAGATCTTCATGTGGCGTTATTTGACTCGTATGCATCCAAGGATAAATTATAAACTCTCCATATGAATGATACGAAAGAGAAATATTGATATCCTCTGATTCAACAAAATCTTTGACTGCTGTTGACTCCTTTTCTGAAAATGGGCATTCCCCACGGTAATTCCAACTCTCAGGATTCGAAGTCCAAAGATCACCATACCTCAACGGGAAGATATCATAAAGCTCCCATTTAAACCCATAATTTCTGTTTAAATCAACACCAATATTCTCGGTCTGTCCTTCTCTAGGAGCCCGATTTTTTCTTGTATTTGCCTCCACACCATCTGGATTTACCATAGGTATCACAAAGATTTCAGTATTGTCAATGACATCTCTCACCCGATCCTCAGATGGATCTTCATCAACCAGACCATCATTATCATTATCAACACCATCAATAATGTCCTCATTTAGTAACCCGTCACCATCATCATCTACGTTTTCTTTTCCATAATATTCAATCATATGTTTAATGAAAAAAATTAACACCTCATAAGAAGGTTTT
>JAUWGL010000164.1 GCA_030606465.1 Thermoplasmata archaeon
ATGATGGTGTGCATGCAAGAGCAGTTGATTTTAGATCTTTCATGACGTTGATTTGTCGTTTAGTGTTTCCAGAGCTGATTGTAACCACCATTGCACCGATTTTCTGAGCTCCTTTTTCAAAACCATGGGCACCTGTAAAAAGACCATATCCATATGAGTTCTGCATCATATCGTTTTTACGAAGTCCGTTAGCCCATAAAGATCGAGCCATGACCTCACCCCAAAGCTCAACATCATTTTGGGTGTATGATCCAACAACAGGTTTTCCTGTGGTACCTGAGGATGCATGGACTTCTACGATATCGTCTATCTTTGTACAAACAAGTCCAAAAGGGTAATATTCACGAAGATCATGTTTTGTTAAAAAAGGAAGTTTTTCAATATCATTTAAAGTTTTAATATCACCAGGTTTTACATCGGCATCTTTGAGTTTCTTGTTATAAAACTTATTATTATTGTAGATGTATTGAATCATCTTCTTTAATCTTTTTAATTGCAATTCTCGTAGGTCATTCAAAGGTTTTGTTTCTATTTTTGGATTCCAGAATTCTTGTGACATAGGAGCCTCCCTCTTTGCGGCCTGAATAATCTATCTAAATATAATGATTTCTGAAAAAAATTAAGAAAGATATAAATTGCATTATGAGTTCTCCGATTTGGCATCAAGTGCTGATGCTGTTGATTATTCGGGGAGGAAAAACGAAATGAGCCTTATACTTGGAATGGATGCTTGGGTATTTACTGCATGGATTTTGACAATACTAGCAGCAATACTATGTGTAATCTACGGTATATATAATGAATTTTTTAAAAAATCCAATGAACAAAAATCATCTGTAAAAAAAGAAAGGCAACCTAAAAAAAAGGAGGCTAAGTAAGATGGATGATATCGTCTTTTTTGCTATTTTCATGTCTCTTTTTGCTGCTGTGTTTACTTTTTTGGGTTATCTTGGATATAAGAAAACTAAAACAGCAGAGGATTACTATGTTGCGGGTAGAAAGATGGGTGCAATAGTCATAGCGTTTTCTTATGGTGCAACATTTATCAGCGCTGTTGCCTTGATAGGCTTCTCAGGTATTGCATCTATCTATGGTCATTCAATTCTCTGGCTTGCATTTCTCAATATTTTTGTAGGTATTTTTATAGCGTTTGTATTTTATGGTTTTAGAACAAGAAAAATGGGTCTCTCACTTAAAGCAATGACATTACCAGAGTTACTAGGAAACAGGTTTAACTCAACAAGACTGCAAGCAACATCAGGACTAATAATAGCTGTTTTTATGGTAGTATATACCTCTGCTGTATTTCTTGCAATATCCTCTCTTTTCGTAGTAACCTTTGGGATTCCATATGAGGTTTGTGTTGTAATATTCACAGTTGTCGTTGGCATCTATCTTATAGTTGGTGGATTGTATGCTGTTATGTGGACACATGCAATTCAGGGTATATTGATGCTTGCAGGTATGATCATTCTTACTATTGGTATATATTCCATGCTTGGAGGAATTGGACCTGCTCATGAAGCTGCTGCAGCATTAACACCTGATCAATTAACTAATATGGGCTGGGCAAAAGTACCAGAGGGATTTACAACATTAACATCATTTCCAGAAACTTTTTCACCGGCATTTATGATGATTTTGACACTTATTTTTGGCGTGGGAATTGGTGTACTTGCACAGCCTCAACTTATAGTGCGATATCTTTCTGCAAAAGATGAAAAAGTGCTTCGTAGGGCTATACCTTATGGTGCTATATTCATCCTACTTATGACGTTCACAGCTTTTAGCATAGGTCCACTTTGTAATGTATTAATGATAAATAATGGATTAGTATATCCAGGAACACCGGATAAAGTAGTACCACTTATAGTACGTGAACTATTTCCACAATGGTTTGTATTTCTCTTCTTATTCGCTGTCTTAGCAGCAGCAATGTCAACTGCTAGCGCATTGTTCCATACTGCTGGGGCCTCTATAGGTAGAGATTTTTATGAAAAAGGATTAAAGAAAGGAGTTACTGAGAAGAAATCATTACTAATTACAAGAATAGCTACATTAGGTATTGTTGTTGCTACATTGATAATTTCTTTAAATCCGCCGGCTGTTGTAGCAATCATGACTGCTTTTTTCTTTGGGTTGATGGCATGTACATTCCTTGCGCCGTATACGTTAATGCTTTATTGGAAGAAGACAAGCAGAGCTGGAGCATGGGCCGGGATGTTAGGGGGGTTCATATTTACTATGCT
The DNA here is from genome assembly GCA_030606465.1 of Thermoplasmata archaeon. Classification (GTDB taxonomy): domain Archaea; phylum Thermoplasmatota; class E2; order DHVEG-1; family DHVEG-1; genus JAUWGL01. The sequence goes on from JAUWGL010000164.1 coordinate 2,250, forward strand.
CTGGTACGTCCTAGTTTATTTCAAAACAGCTCCGCAGATAATAGGATCATCAGTAACAAGTAACTATTTGATAAATATGTTAGATCCAATTTTCATTGGGT
>JAUWGL010000103.1 GCA_030606465.1 Thermoplasmata archaeon
GTTGTGTAAACATCCCCTCCAACATAATATGTTGGTTTAATTTTTTTGTTATCTAGTAAATCATCAACGAATACATTTTCATCCGCTAATATGTTAACTACTTCTCCAATGAAAAAAGTATGATCTCCAAGTGTTAATGCGTCATATAGTTTACATTCTAAATGGGCAAAGCATTCTTCTATAAGTGGAGTTTTTATTTTTCCACCTGGTGTTAACGTAAGCTTTGTTTCATCTATTTTATCTGTTTTTCTGCCGCTATGTGTTCCACAGAAATTTACTTTTTCTACTAGGTTGTATGGTGCAAAGTTTATCACAAATTCTTTTGATTTTTTTATAAGATCATGTGAATATCTACTTGGTGCAATGCTTATCCCATATAGTGGTGGTTTTTTCGAGATCGTAGTATGCCATGCAATTGTTATAACATTGGTTTTGTCTTTTTCATCGTTACAGGTAACAAGAGCTGCTTGCATTGGAAACGCATAATAGTAGAACTTGTCCATATTTCCATTAACTTTCATAAATCAACATACCTCCACATAATTCTATAAACATTTGACATGTTCTTAAAACTTTAGAATAGCATCCAATAAACCATGTGCATAGTTTATACAGCCAAAAGCTGTAAAAAAATCCTTTTTTTCTAGATAATATTTTGAATCTTCATAGTATTGACTTGCAAGCTCTATTGTTTTCCTCTGAGTATCATTAATGTCTTCTTGTTTTATTTTTTGAATGTTTTCCTCAAACATAACTATGTCTTTTTCTATACGTGTTTTTTCATCCATTTTTAGATCCCAACTATCAACTAGTTAGTTGAAAATAAAATATTAACTTTTACCAAAAATTTTAGGAAAAAATAGAAAAAGAGATTAAAAGAAGTAGTTATCCCTTTTTATCACTGTTTTTTTGTTCTATCCCGTAATTATGACTAGTTTTCCTAGCACAAATCCGCTTGCTGTTTCTGTAAATGTTTCTTCATCTATGACTACATTTACTTCAACGTTTATAGGTCCGATTCTACCTAGCAAACCTGGTAATTTTGGTTCAAATGGGTTATCACCTGGTACAAGTGTTTTATCTTCTTCTGTAGCGTTGATTTCTTTTTTAAGTATAAATCCATAAGTTCCTGTCATGTTCATTGATACGTGTTCGATGTTGGTTCCAAGGATGTTTGTAATTATTGCTGGTACCTTGTTAAAACCGAAGCTCTTAAAGGATATCACAATGTTAGGTCCTCCCTTTGCTATATTCACTGTTAATGCTGGTTCTGACCAGTCGCTCTCTGCATCATGAATATCTTTGACTTTGACTTTAACATTGAATATTCCTTCCGTGCTCCAACTGTTTGTCTTACTTATTTGAGTGTCTGAAACATATGGTCCAATCCAACCAGAGTTTGTGCCATCACCCCAATCAAACCAGTATTCCAGATTACTGTCACATGGATCTTTTCCTTTTGCTTTAAATTCTAGCGTATCTCCTGGTTCGCCGCTTTCATCTCCTATTAAATATTTAACGAATGGGTCACAGTTGTAATCCACTGTAACATTTGCAGTATCAGTGTATTCAGCTACTATAACATCTTGACAGTTTTGTTCCTCATATACATAAAGTGTCGCATGGTTGATTGCTTTACAATCATCACAACCACCAGTCGCATCAATTACTAATGCATCAAACTCAATTGTTACTGTATCACAGTCAGATATTATGTCTTCACTCATGTTAAACCATATTGTTTTACCATCACTAGAAACATCTACAGTTAGATTTATTGAGGATTGAACTTGATCAGCATAAACAAGAACACATGGTAGTTCATCTAAAATTCTGATATCAGTTAAATCTTCATTGCCATAGTAGGTAAACTCGAGTTTAAATCTAACTTTTTCATCAATAAATGTGTTAATTTCCTCTACCCAATTACCAGTCTCTGGATCTTTAACCTTCTTTTCAAAGATTGAAGGTGGTGGACAGCAGATAACATTTGAGAAGTCATAATCAAGGAAGTAGCTACATGGATCACAAAGGTAACATCCCCAGAGAAGAGCTACTGCCCAGTTAGTAACCTGACATTCACAATATTGTGTTACATTAGCTTCAAACTCTACAACCACGCTTTCACTATTATGTAAATTAAAATCAGCGTTACGCCAATCCCAGTATGTCGCATAGTCACCAGCATAATTTACAATATCAGATAGATTAATTGCTTCATTGCATATCACTATTATGTCATCCTCATCAGCATATATATCAGGATATCTAGGATCACTCTCAGTGATTACATCGCCAGCTATTATAACTTTAGTTGTCTTAAGGTATTCAAGGCATTCTTCAGGTAACAAATCACCTATGACCAGACATTTCATTGTTTTATCACCATAATATGTAGCAGTTATCTGGAATTTCACATTCTCACATAACTTAACATATGGGAGATCATCAGCCCATTCCTGTTTTTCTGGATCCCAGACTTTCTTTTCAACCTCCAAGCCATATTTAAGGTTAATAGTTACATAATCTTCCTCGTTATGTTCATATAATCCACATTCATTTGCTGTCACCTCTGCCCAGTTATAATTTGTTGGTTGCCAACAATCGATCTCAACAACTAATAATTCAAACTCAATAGAAATACTCTCATTATCCTCAAGTTCAACATCAAGTTCCCAGAATAAACTATAATCAACTATAACATCTGTTGGAGGTATTGTTGCACTACCATCAACATACTCAAAACAATATGGGCCCCAAGTAAAAACATCTGTTATATTAATATCATAAAGGTTTAGAGGTGCCTCGCTATAATATTCATCCATATGATATTTTATTTCAAGTTTGAATTTTAAGGTTTCATCTATTTCAGCTTCTATTTCATCTGCCCATTCTCCAGCTTCTTTATCCCATACTTTTTTAGTAAAAACTACTTCACCTTTATATTCAGGATCTGTTGCTGTTACAGTAGAAATAGCAAAAGTAGAGACGATCATCAACAGCGCCATTATTATACATATTCCAGTTTTTCTTTTCATTTTTTCTTTACCCCCCTATTTTCCTTATATCTAATTTTTCGGTAGGAAGATGTTCAACATTTATATATCATATTATATATAAATTTTGCCCTATTTTTTATATAAGATTAGATTCACAACATAAAATACAATTCACTATTTTAATTTGATGATATTTTTTTAATTAATTAAATAAATATGACAAATAACAAAATAGATACTTAAATCTTTTATTGTTTTAATTAGATAATATGTAATCTTGTCTATAAAGCAATATTATATCAGAATCATACGGAGTCATACAAACTGATTAATTTATCTTATGATGGCTCCGCCAAGTAAAATAGAAGTCATAATACACAATGCTGCTGTAATAAGCCCAACCATCAACATTTGAACACCATATCTGATCATACTTTCATCACTGATTTTAGCTAGATATATCCCGAGGATAAACAATATTGCAAAAGTTAGACATATACATGCTAAAAAAGCAGTTTCAACTTCAATGATACCAAAACGCGCAATAAAAAAAGGCGATATTACTATCATTGCTGCAAACGCTGGAGAGACACCATCTATCACAGCAGCAAAAATTGTTGCAAACCTATGTGATCTAGCATGTAAACCATTCTTCATATCTGTCAGCATTGCTTTTTCTAATTCCTTCAATTTTTTTGTTCTTTCAGCTTTTTCAGTCATGTATGCTCCGCTCATTCCTGAGGCACCCATTGCTATTGATCCTGCTATCCCCGCGCTAATAATTGTGATTGGTTCTAATCCTCCTATAATATAAGCGCCAATTACAACTCCAAGCATAGTAAGAGCACCATCAAAAGTATTCATTACAAAATAACGACGGGTTATATCTCCTGCTCCAGAGATCCTGTGATAGCGTTTCCATCTTTCAAGAATTTTTTCTTTCTTTTTTTCTGTCATATGTTTTTTCACTTTTTATTATAATACCAATAGGTCATATGGATTAAAAGTTTTTGAAACATACAATTTTTTTTGAAAATTATGTCGTTATAAATTCCGATAAAATGTTTTGTCGTTTTTAACCCCGACAAAATAGAAAACTATTTAAATCAACAAAACAACAGTATATTATTGAATTGAATA
>JAUWGL010000076.1 GCA_030606465.1 Thermoplasmata archaeon
AATATAAAATAACAAAAAAAGTATTGGTAAAAAACAAAAGAAATAATAGTAGAGCGGCTAGTTTTTAATAATGATGATTATATACAGGTTATACCGTTTTATTCCATTTTTAATGTGGAGGGTGAATCTAAATGGAGAGTAAAAAGTATAGTGAAGAAGATGTTTTAACAATTGCAAAAAAAGAAAAGATGCTCTTTGTTAGATTGCAATTTGTAGATATACTTGGAATGCCGAAAAATATAGTGATACCATCAACTAGGCTTGAAGAAGCATTGGATTGCGGCATACCTTTTGATGCGTCTTCAATTGCGGGTTATGCAACCATTGAAGAATCAGATAAAATCGCCAAACCTGATCCGGAAAGTTTTGTAATTCTACCAGAGAGCATTGAAAAGAGAAAAACTGCAAAACTTAATTGCGATATTTACGAGCCAAATGGAAAACGGTTTCTAGGAGACTGTAAGTATATTCTTGAAAAAGTTGTAAATAAAGCTAAAAAAATGGGATATATCTATAATACAGGGCCTGAATGCGAGTTCTTTTTGTTTAAAAAAAATGGTGATGATTCCACTTTAATACCAAATGATGCTGCAGGTTATTTTGATCTTTCTCATCGTGATCTAGCTGAAGGTGTTCGTGCAGATATTTCTATCGCTCTTGATGCTTTTGGTATAAAAACATATACTTCGCATCATGAAGTATCGGATGGGCAACATGAAATAAACTTTCGTTATGCTGATGCACTAACAACTGCAGATAGAGTGATTACTTTAAAATATGTTACAAAAGTAATAGCTAGAAAACATGAGCTACATGCCTCGTTTATGCCTAAGCCAATATTTGGTTTAAATGGGTCAGGTATGCACACTCATTTATCTCTTTTTACTACGAGTGGGAAAAATGCATTTCATAATCCAAAAGATAAAAATCAGTTAAGTCCTCTTGCAAAACAGTTTATTGCTGGGTTGTTAAAATATATTAAGAAAATCACTGCTATTCTTAATCCAACTGTGAATTCTTACAAACGGCTTGTTCCCGGATATGAAGCGCCAACTTATATTGCTTGGGCTAACCAGAATAGAAGTGCTTTAATTCGTATACCTACTGGACGCGGGAATGGTACTCGATGTGAACTGCGTAGTCCTGATCTTTCTGGTAATCCCTATTTACAGTTTGCTGTTATGCTTGCAGCAGGATTAAAAGGGGTTGAAGAAAGATTGGATCCCCCTACTTCTGTTGAAAGAAATATTTATGCGTTGTCAGAAAAGGAGAGGGAGAAATATAATATTCATCATTTACCTGAAAGCCTGGGTCATGCGCTTTCTCTTATGGAGGATAGTAATCTATTGAAAGAAACACTTGGTGACCATGTTTTTAATAATTTTTTACATGTTAAACGAAGTGAATGGGCAAAATATAGAACTCAGGTTACCTCTTGGGAAATTGATAAGTATCTTCAGATTTTGTGATTTTTTAAGGTATGTTCAATACAGATTTATATCCCATGGTTTTCTTTGTTAAGTAAATATTATAAATTGGTTATTGTATTCTGCATTTAGGTGGTTTGTGTTATGGGTTTTGAAATGCAGATTGTGAGTAATACGCCGTTAGTTGGTGAGAATGACCCTGATATTGTTGCAAAAAAGTTTTTTGAGCAGATTGGTTACTTGTCTAAGGGTGCTGATCCAGATATCCCGTACAAGATTTTTGCGGATTTCTTTATAAAGCATCCTAATAAGGCATGGTATGTTGATGAGATTTCTGCAAAGTTGAAAACATCCCGGCCAACGGTTTATAGACATTTGAATAAGCTTAAAGGTTTTGATATCCTTGAAGAAGTTCAGATTTTTGATGAGAATACTCAGCAAAATAAAAAGGCTTATCGTCTCCGTTATGGAAACATTCAAAAAGCCTGGAACTTTGTGGAGGCACATCTTAAAGTAGCGATAGAGAATTATGGTAAAACTGTTGAGCATTTGCAGAGCCTTATTGAGAAGGAAAGGAAGGATGTTAAATGAACAAAGAGAATAAGATGGAATTAACAGAAGGATCGGAGTATAAAATTTTGTCTCTTGGTGCAAGAGATAACATGCTTGAAACTGAAGGCATATTCAAAGGTTTTATTAACATAGGTGTTGATGAAACAGGTCTTCTGATGGAGCTTAATCATAAACACGGGGAGATGGCAGGTAAAACCAGGATTGTACCTTTACATGTGTTGCTTGCAATTGATATTCTAAAAATAGAGGAAAACGATAAAAAAGATGATGACAGAGGCGTGTCACATTACGTCGGATAATAAAAACCGTTGATAAAACATCTTTTTCTATCTTTTTTTAAATTTATGCTATAATATTTATCAGTAGTTATTTATATTGGTTGTTTCTTTTTTATAACTGGTTTAATGCCAAAGAAAAAACAATCTATCATCAGACTTGGCTCTGTTTCTAAAAAATATAGTGATTACGGGAATGTAGTCAATGCGTTAGATGACATGTCTCTTGAGATTTACCCTGGGGAGTTTGTTTCTATTATCAGGCCATCTGGTAGTGGTTGGTATGGCATTAGTGTGGAGTTTATAGCGGGGACTCAGTTAAAAATTGGTTTTATTATTAACTGGCGTACTCTTGTTATAGCTTTGCTGTTGCCTATGTTGGTTTCTGTTTTGGCAGCAGCTGTGCCTGCTAAAAAAACAGCTATGCTTTCCCCTGTTGAAGCACTTAGGAAAGGAGAGCTTGCATTATAAAAACTGTAAAATTACAATTTTTTATGATATGCATCGTTGTAGGGTGGGGTTTAGGCCTTTGGAGTGAAATCAATGTAAAAAACATGTTTTTTTCCATTTTGACGTTTTCACAGAGCAGGTTTAAATACTATCGCTGACAAAAATTAATACGGTGGGTTCGATGGCGGAGGAAAATAAAAAAAATGAAGTAGAGATATTATTAGTAGAAGATAACGAAGCTGATGCTAAATTAATGGCGTTGGCATTTAAAAAGTACAAAGTAATCGAGTCAGGCAAGGTACATGTTGTAAAGGATGGTATTGCGGCTTTACAATACATATTTGGCGATAAGAATGAAGATGAATTTTTCCTAAATCATTGTCCTAGTTTGATTATTCTTGATTTGAAGTTTTCTGAATTACATGGATTGGATGTACTAAAAAAGATAAAAACACATAAAATTGCAAGGAACATCCCAATAGTTATCTTAACAAATTCAGATAAAAAAACAGATTGGTTAGATGCTTATTCTCTGGGTGCTGATACTTATTTATGTAAATCTGGAGAACTTGGTCAACTTATTGAGGTAGCGGGTTGGGCTATATTAGAAGACACGTCTATTAGTTATCAGTAATAACTGTTTATATGTAAACCTGCAGATCTTATTCATTAAGAACAGTGATACTTGATCTCAACTTTTTTCATTTTGACATTTTGACACGTTACTTTTAAATATAATTAATGTCAAACGTTAGCAAGATACATAGTATCAGTATAGTTGTTTAGGTGGACGGAAAGAGGAGAGAGAAGAATTAAATGGACTTGAAACATCAAGTAAAAAAGATGCTTATTAAAACTCCTTCAAAAAGATTCATCGAAATAGATTTACTCAGGGGCTTAGCTATCCTATTAATGGTGTTTGGTCACATATTGTGGGATTTAGATTACTATGGCGTGGTTCCCCTAGATAACGATGTGTATTCTGTTTTCCAAAAGACGGCTCCTCCGCTTTTTTTCTTGTTAATAGGCATGTGCATAATTATAGGCATAAAGAAAAAAGAATTTCAAAACACATATGATGAAAACAAATACTACAGACATCTTATTTTTCGAGGGTTAAAAATATTTAGTTTAGGTATGGTCCTTACAATGATTACAATGATATTCCTCCCGGAAAGACCTATAATGTTTGGAGTGCTACATTGCATAGGTCTTTCAATCGTTTTATGTGTGCCTTTCTTAAAATACAGAAATTACAATATTCTGTTTTCAATGTCATTTATATCTGCAGGGGTTTTGCTAAACCAATTCGTTGTTGAAAAACCAACCATATTTCATTTAGCAGTTGGACTGCACCAAGCAGACACATGGAAATATACTATTGATTACTTCCCCTTGCTTCCTTGGTTTGGACTTTGTCTATTAGGATTTGTAATAGGCGACTGGTTGTACTGTGGCGATAAAAGAATCTTTAGAATGCCAGACCTTTCAAAATACAGGCCTGCAAAAATGTTTTCTTGGCTTGGACAACATTCTCTAGGTATCTACTTACTGCATCAGCCTGTTATCGCCGGTGTTTTAATAATATATGGACATCTTTAGATTTTTAGAATTTTTAATTTTTGTTTTTCAATTTTTATTGGATGTTTGAAAAATTGTAAAAGTTTATGTATGCTAATTGCATTCCAAAAAAACGGGGGAATTTGGTGGACCAGCTGATATGGTAAAGGATGGGTCTTCCATTGCCGATTCCTCAATAAAAATGGTGTTTGGAGTTGAGGGGGACCAAATACGATTCATAACACGTGGATATCATGAGAAACCATGAAAAAATATAAAAAAACTAGAACGCCCGATTCCCCCACCATCATCTCCTATTCTCCTCTTTTTTAAATTGTCAAAATGATAGTTTAAACAAAAATAGAGACAAAGAATGCAGAAACTATATCAGCCGTGTTTGCCCATGTATCTTGTAAGTTGATAGCCCTTTAAACATTTCATCTTCATGTAAAATATTTATAATGTCCTCTGAAGAAGAGGATGTTCTGATCTCCCGGGTCCGCCCATGTCTTCCTTTCGAAATAACACGTGCTGTAATCACACCAAGCATATCAAGCTCAGAGATAAGATCAGCAATCCGTCTCTGTGTTAAAGAATCGGTTCTTGTTTTTTTGCATAACCCCTTATAGAGCTCATAAACCTCGCCCGTTGTTATAGCACCGGCACTTCCTGTTTTCTTATTATGTTCCTCCTGTAGAAGAACAGCTAAAAGTATAAGTTTAGATTGAGTTGGAAGTGTACGAACAACCTCTATTATTCGGTCTATTTCAATTTTATTCTGCGCCATTTTAACATATTTTTTTGTAATTTTTGGTGCCTCTTTTCGCTCTGCAAGCTCTGCTGATATCCTCAGGAGGTCCAGTGCTCTTCGGGCATCAC
>JAUWGL010000120.1 GCA_030606465.1 Thermoplasmata archaeon
AGAATATAAAAAACCAAATGAATATACAGAAGAAAAAATAACTGGAACACTATCTGCATGTGACGTTGGTCATGATTATTTTGAAATTGAGCAACCCATAATTGGAACAGGAGGAACTTACAAATCTTTTGAAATAAAAGACAAACAGTACAAGTATGTTGTAGCAGAAATGTCTTGGCCAAATAGAAAAGATCTGGATTTACAGATATATGATAAAGAATTAGGAATGGTAGATAATGCTGCTGAGAGCTATAACTCTGCAGATCCTAACATGGAGGTAGTTGGTTCATATATTCATAATTATGGTGATTGGGAGGTTAGTGTCACAGCTGTTCCTAAAAAAATGATACCTCAGAGCTCTGGAGATGAACTAGAAATAGAAAAAATGACATTTAAGGAACTTGCAAAATCTTTGAAAAAAACAGGTGATATGGATATATGGATGTACCCTGGAACTAATATTGATCTTAAACAAACTCCTTTTGGCTGCAGAAATGCTGATTTTACACTTAAATGGGATAATGAAAACATACATTTAGGGTTTACTCTTCTTGACCCGGTTGGTACTGAGATTTGTTCAAGTCTTTCTAAAGCAGAAATAAAATCTGGTATTGTTAAATCAGAAGAAAATGAAGTAAGCATCCATATTAACATGCTTGGTGAATGTGCAGAAGATGATTATTATTCTATTTGTGTTTTTGCACTTGAAGATGTAAAAACTCCTGTAAAATTTACCCTTGAATATAACTGGCAGCAGAATTATTCAAAAATGGAAGGTGACTGTCTTGCCTCAGCTAGTAATGCTGCAGTGCTTGCTAGTGCTTTGAATGCTCCATTGCTTTATACTAAACCATCAAACCTACCAAAAACCACATATGATGTTCTCTATAAGCTTGGAGTAGAACACATATATCTAGTAAACCTTGGAGGGCACCTTTCGGGTGATGTTAAAAAAGAACTTAAAGAAATCACAGATGTTACAGATTATAATCAACCTGAAAAAGTTTATGATGCTATTAAAGATTTAAAAGATGATAAAAATGATATAATTTTTACAACAATAGATCCATGGACTTATTGGCTTGTTGAGGGTTTAAAACCTGAAGGTGAATATAAAAATGCTTTATTTATTGGTCCCGCTGCTTACATTGCTGCTCATCATGCAAGCCCTGTAATCATTATTGATAATCATCCAAAGCTTTCACAAGCAGCTTGTTATGCAACAGATTTCTGGAGGAAAAACTCTGAAGTAAGGCATTTAAAGGTTCCTGCTGCGGGTAGTATGCTGCTTTCTGGTAGACAAGTATATGAGTTCCTTGAAGACTATGATCTGGGGATGCTTGAAAAAGATGGAAAAGCAGCAAGGCAGGATCAAGAGACCATAATCACTGTCGCAGGTCAATATGATATTGGTACACCTTGGGATCGGATGTTTACTGGCGCAGCTCTTCCAGGGCGTTTTTGGTGCTCACCTGTTGATACAGCTTATGCAATTAGCCGCAATATATTTTATCCTGCATTGATTTTTGAAAACCCTGCTTTACAAGGTGAAAGATCAATGATTAATGGAAGTAAAAGTGAAATCCAGAGGATAGGCGGACGATTAAAAGATCCAAAAGGATACACACTTGTTACAACAAAGCCTTCAATGGATGAAACATTTGAATATCCTATTCTGCAGACATATAATACATTTGGTTATAAATTCAATGAAAAAGCCTATAAAAACTGGGATTTCCAATATGAACGAGCAGATGGAATAATACCTTATGAAACCCATTCAGATGATCCAATTGATGATGGAGTAGCACCTGGAAAATCCGGTGCTTATCACCCTGATCTCAGTGAAACAGAGGTTATACCATTTTATGCTGCTCGAGCAGGGTACGGAAGCGTTTTTTCAACTGAGGCCTCAGCTGTTACAGAGAATCTTAACCGTGGAGTAATATTATGGGTTTTAAAAGGACATGGATGGTTTAAAGAAAGCGGACTTATCTCAATGTGGGATCCAGAAAATCCATATGCTTATGAGGAAAACCCTTGGAGAGTATACGAGCCGATATTGCTTCAACCAGGGAATTTAAGAGAATTTGTAAGATGGGTAATCTATGCACTTTCTGGAGAACAATCAACAGCATTCACAGATGGTTTTATAAATTTTCATTTACTAAGTGAGATAGGCTCAACAGAAAACCCTGATGTTGCAACAATTAACCCACAGTTGTTTTATCTAAATAAACTTGCAAAGTTTTTACCAATTGATCTATGGGGTGCAAATGGTATCATGCTTTATAGAGATAGAATCCTACATCCGCTTGAAACAATACGAAAAAATTTACCATTTATTAACATCTACCAAGGCGATGGAAAAGTAATAATTTCACCTCAGAGTGGGCATCAACCAATGACTAGTATAACAGGACTTGAATTTGATGATGCATTAGAAAATGTTCATTCAGCTGGTCTTAACACTGGTGCTTGTCTCCCAGCATGTACATATATGCATCTGGCATGGATGAGACATGGTATGACTTATCAAATAATTGATCCTTGGACAACAACTGATTGGAATGGTATTTGGAATCAAATGCTAATTAAACAAATAGCGATGGGAGATACAATCGGACAGGCCTATGAGAAAGGTATGAGAGCCTGTGCTCCTGAACTTCTTGTTGGTCAATTCTGGTGGGACATATGGGAGAATGTTGAATTCTTTGGAGATCCTGATCTCCGAGTATTTGTACCTGGTACAGAATACAGTGATGCAAATCATTGGACTCAGGACGAAACACAGCCATTGATATATGATGAAGAACTCAACCTTAATGGCCATATGCCGTTTGGAGCAACAAGTTACCCACATGCAAAACAACCAAAAACCATCCTTGGTCAGTATCTATGGTTAATAATCATCCTAGTGTTAATAGCAATAATAGTTCTAGCGATGATCATTCTAAGACGAAAAAAATAATTAAAAAAAAGCGTGGAAAACAAATGGTTTTTTTCACGTTTTTAAATTTTATTCCTAATGTTATACTTTTTACAAAGTTTATCCATATTTTTGTTCAAACTTAAGATATAATCATGATTTGGCATGTAGCTATCCTTATAGAGTTTTTCATATTTGTTGACAAGATCTGGATAAAATTTTTTTAATGCTTCTATGAAAACATTTTTTTGATCTCCTTTGAGTTCCAGATGTTTATATAAAACATACTGTGCTTGATTTTCATATGCTGATTTAACAATGTTTTCCAGTTCTTTATTTTCAACAATGAAAGGAAGCATTGGTATAACTGCAATACCTGTTTTAATTCCATGATTTGAAAGTTTTTTCACAGTTTGCAATCTAACCCTTGGAGAGGGTACATTTTTTTCGAAAATATTTACAATAAAATCATCTAGAGATGTAATACTAATAGTAACCATGCAATCATTTATTCCAGATAATATATCGATATCTCTGAGAATCATATCTGATTTTGTAAGAATATGACAAGAGAAATCATGTTTTTTTATTGTTTTTAAAATATTCCTGGTGATTTCATATTTTTCTTCAGCTATTTGATATGGATCATGAACTGAACCTATGATTATAACGCTTTTTTTTATGTTTTGTAATTGTTTTTCAAGAGCTTTATCTGCATCGGATTTAACATAAATTGTTTTTTCAAAGGATGAATCACAATATAAGCAACCAAATTCACAGTTTTGATATGGATCAA
>JAUWGL010000109.1 GCA_030606465.1 Thermoplasmata archaeon
TGTTGGTGACGCTGATACTGAGACAGTTATTCAATACGTACGTGACCAGCGACTACAACAAACCTCGTTGGATACACTTCCAACGACGACAAACCGGGCCTCATAAGAAGCTCCGCCATTCATGGCGGAGAGTATGTCACACAACTGATAAACACGGTTGGTATAGCTCAAGAAGATATCACAGTTTATGATGCTTCAAGGAAGATGTATAACTGGTTTTATAACCGTGTATTCTATGAAACATATCCTTCTTCATCTTTAACACCTGAATTTCCAAATATAAATTTTGTTGATGCAGATGGTGGAGCTGAAGGTCGACAAAAAGTTGTAACAAGTACTGAAAAAATATATTTTGCAGATGATGGTGGTTTAGTAAAAACTCTTCCGGAATGTGTTGCTGAGGCAAAATATCTTATAAACATGCCAATCCTAAAGAGACATCCAATCCAACAAGGTGTAACATTATCAGGAAAGAATCTTTTTGGAACATGGATTGAACCTGTAGCAGATATTCATAGCTACCATACAGGAGCATTTACAGCGGGTAATCCCGCTCCACAGACAGATCTATTAGCTCATGAGCATCTAGGTGGAAAAACCCTTTTGTACATTGGAGATGGACTCTTTGCAACTAAAAAGGATCATGCTACAATTGAAAGATTTAAAATGTATCCATTTAACAATAGTTGGACGAATAGCCTATTTTTTTCACAGGATCCCGTTGCTATTGACTCAGTTATGTATGATTTCCTTCATGCAGAAGGTACTAACCCCTGTGAGGGTTCACAGAATTACCTTCATCAGTCGGCTGAGCCTTCATTAAATGTTTATGATCCCGAAAACGATGGTGTTTTTCTTTCAGAAAGCCTAGGTGTTCATGAACATTGTAATACCACAGTTAATATTTTTTCATCTGATAGATATTCTGGGGTAACAGATAATGGAATAGATTATATCACATTTGGAAAAGAGCATGTAAAAAAATCTGTTTCTATACCTTATAAAAAAGTAAAGAGTATAAACTTTATAGATAGAATTATAGAATTATTTCCCGTTATATCTAGAATCTTACAGATTGGAAGGATTAATATTGTATCAATATTAAATCAAGATATTAATTAAGTTGAAAAAAAGAGTTCAATATAAATGGTTAACTAAAAATACATCTTGGTTGAGTTATATTTCCATCCTGTATGTACAGAATGAATCATTTTCTATAACTTATAATTTTGCCAACCCTTTTACACCAGCCCTAAATGACCAACCCTTGAGGAACCAGAACACGAAAAAGGGGGCTTTGTCTGTAAAGTCGATTTCGCCTGTAAAGTAAGTAATTTGCCCGTAAAGTCTAAAAACATAGGATTTTAGCCAGAAGAATCTGATGTAGTCGAGTAGGAGTAATTTTTCCAAGAATAGATACAAAACTTTAAGAGTAAAAAATCACATTACCAGACATTTAAAAAACCAATTTTTTTCATGTAATAAAATGGTTAAATGAATCATTATTAAATTCAATTGGAGGTATATTATGGCGATGCTTAATCCAAGCTCGAAACGGTTCATAAAAACATTCCTAACAAATAAACTAATGCGCAAGGGATCCCCTTATTTTGGTTCACTGGAAGTTACACGTAGGTGCAATTCGAAGTGCTCTTTTTGTCCGATCGGAAATGAAAAAAAAGAGATCAAGGAGGGTGAGGTGGGTACTGAAGCGATGAAAAAAATATTATCACAATTCAGTGATCTGAACACAATCGCTGTTTCATTCCTAGGTGGCGAGCCGTTCCTTCGTAAAGATGTGTGTGAGCTTGCGGAATATGGTCATAACAATAACCTAATCATTCAAGTTAGTACAAACGGTATCAATCTTGGCTCCATGGTTGATAGGGGCACGGCAGCCTTTGATGTGATAGTGATTTCATTAGATGTGGTGGACCGAGAACTGTATCACGAGATCCGTGGTGTTGATAAGTATGAGACTGTTGTTGATAATATCAAGGCTGCCCAAGAGCTATCTGAGGAAAATGAATGCAATATATTGATTAATACAGTAGTATGTTCAAAAAACCTTGACCAGATCCCAGATGTGATTAAGCTATCCAAAAAACTTGGTGTACGAGGTATCATGATCGATTTTGCAACCTTCCATGATCACTGGTTGGAGAGTGTGAACGATGGCTCGCGATATAATCCTAAGGAGATGGATTGGCGAAATGATCGAAAGGGCACAAAAAGATTAATCAAACAGATTATCCAGATGAAGAAGGATTATCCAATTCTAACTTCGAAGGCATATCTGGAAACATTCCTCACAGAGAACTTTGATTTCAAATGTTATCCGAATCTTTTTTGTTGTGTTCGGAAGGAGGGCGAAGTTGCTATTCCGTGCTGGGACTCGAGTATCACCAAATTTTATGATATAGTGAACAAATACAACCTTAAGGAGCTCTGGTTCTCAGATGAGGCGAAGGAACTACGTGAGAGGGTAGCAGATTGTAAAAATTGTTATATGCACTGTATCGTAGAACCCAGTAAAGTGCTTGGTGCCACTACTCGCAACCTTAAAGATCTTATGGAGTGGGTTGTTACATTTCGCAGTAGTGCGTTCAATGTTTGAACATTTGAGGATTTACTGGAATATCAATAAAGAAGGGCTTTGCATTTTTATTCCTTTTTTTGACGATTAAAAAAAATTTACGATGAATTGAAATTATAGCTATTGTACAAAACACCGTTCTGTTATACATCCTAGTTTCTATTGAATAATTCCTAACTCTTTCATTTTGTTATAGCTATCTGAATGTTTTTCAAAATATTTGTGAACTGGTTCAAGTGTTTTATTAACATAACTAATTGTAGCGTTCTTAAGATCAAGAGGATGTAGACCCAAAACATATGCTTTTTCTAGTTCTTCGTAGGATTTAAACTCTAGGTTTCCACCGAATTTTCCAGGTCTTTCAATCAAAAAAACCTCGTCGTTTAACTCAGGGAAAATCACATATTTACACATCTCAAAAACTGGGTTTCCTTCAACAGTTTTTTCTGGGCAATATGCTTTTTTAATTTTCCTCTCAACATCCATAGGTTTATCATGAATTGAAATCATTGAATCAGGTTTACTTTTACTCATCTTTGCCTCAATAGGGTTCATACGGCCACCAGCCTGCAGCCCAGTAAGAAGCGGTGTATGTATTGCAACTGGTGATTTCCGATCAAGTTTTTTGGAGACATCTCTTGCAAGCATATGTGCATGACGTTGATCCATGCCACCGTATGCTACATCAAGGTCAAGATAAAAAATATCTGCAACTTGCATAGCTGGGTAAAAAAGTTTAGATAAATCTTTTTCAGCTTCTGCTTCTTCTCTACCCATGATATCCATTGCACGTTTCACACGTGCAACAGAAGTAGCTTTTGCAGTTCTCAGGACAAGCTCCCAATACCTTGAGTCACCTATGTAGTCACTAGCATAAATAAATTCTACCTTGTTCTTGTCAACACCCATTGCAGCGAAACAATCCTCCATGTATTTTCCACAGAGTTTTATCTTCTCGATATCTCTATCAAGTTTGTCATTGATATAGGCATGCCAGTCAGCTAGAAGCACTGTAAAACTAAAACCACAGTCTAGGAAATCCTTGATTTTATTTGTACAAATCTTCCAGCCAAGATGAACTGTTCCAGATGGTTCAAAACCAATATATGCCTTAGGTTTACTTTTACTAAGAACTACTTTTAACTCTTCCTTTGTGACGATTTCATCAGTATTGTTTTTTAGTGTTTCTAATTTGTTCATGGTTAAAGGTAGAATGCAGATCTTATTAATGGTTATTTCGATGTAAATCTAACCGTGTTGGAGGAATAATATATAAATGGAAAATTTATATAATATCTAATGTTAAATACCGGTGATAGTATGAAAAAGAAGTATTCG
>JAUWGL010000137.1 GCA_030606465.1 Thermoplasmata archaeon
TGATTATACAATCACAGAAATATCAAAGCAATCGAATGTAAGCAAACCAACAATCTATAAGATGCTACCTATACTTCTAGAAAAGAAACTGATCATAAAGACCCGAGAAATGGGACAATCTTCTTACTATCAGATAAACAGAGCTAATAAGCTAGTGAAAGCTATAATCAAATTTGATATGGAGATTGCGAAAGCTATAGCTGAAATCGAAGAGGCTAGAGCCAGGTTAAATGATACAGTCATAATTAAACGCTATGAACCAGTTTTAACAGGTTCTAAATCTAGAGTAGTAGCAACATAGATTTCTATTTTGCTCTTTCTTCGCTCTTTTTTCAGATTTTTCTATTTGCATTCCGACATGGCAAATGACTGTATTCAGTGAAAATTGTGCTGGGTCTAGACAGTAAGCCTCCTTGTAACACCAATTTTTCATAATTTTTTGAAAATTTAAGAGACAGAAGTTACAAGTAATTTGATGTGACTTTCTATTTTTTATATTCTTTTAGAAATTCATCTCTATTTATTTTTGCTTGTTTGAGAATACCAATTAATGTTCCTCTTTTCAATTTCACCAGGAGTAACAGCAGGATGATTAATGAAATCATCATTATCTTCGATTCTTATTACACCATCATCCTCAGTATAATTTCTGTAACCATTAGAAGGCATAATTACTGGTTTTATATCAGATAAAGTATCTTCTGAGATGTTTATTTTTGTTACTAGTGATGACACAGCTGTTGAACTAGTTAGAATAAACACAGCTATTATACAAATCGTTGTTAATTTTTTTCTCATGTCATCAAACCATATTTTTACAGTCATATAAATTATATATTAGGTTTTATAAATATTTTGGTAGGGCTAATAGTCAACATTTTTTCTAATAACAACAGAGAAATAACAAAAAAAATGAAAACAATCATTGAATATCCTTAAGTCTGCCTAAAAATGAACCATCCAGCAGATAAACCTGTGAATCATCAATGTTAATCATTTTTCCAATAGGACCCATAATCCCTTCTTTATTTACAGCGGTACCACCACAAAGCGGGTTAAAAGCAGGCATAACAAGTATCTGAGGGTCACCTATAGACTCAGGATATCTTTCTATTAACTTGTCTTTGATAAAACCTGCTTTAAGCCAACAAGACTCAAATGTTCTAAATCCTCGCCTATCAGTAAACATAACAGTAGGATGAGAATGAGCCATAACTATCATCTCACACTGCATAATTTTTTCACTAGGCCATCTATGACCATGAACAAAACCAATATTTCCAATAATACAGCCATCAGATGGATAAACAATTGTTTTCTCAGAAATTAATTTTTTGATATTACCATCATGATTACCAGGCAATATATATATTATTCCAAATTCTTCAATTGTCTGCAGAAAGTTTTTTACATCCTTTCTTTCCCATATTGTTGAAGAAGGAATATTATGTTTTATATCACCAAGTAAAACAATTTTTTTTGGATGGAATTTTTTACAAAGCAGAACAAGATGATCAATCATTTTATTTGTTTGAGGTTCTGCGTTTACTCCAGATTCAATTAATTCGCTTTCTATACCAATATGTAAATCTGCTACAACAAGCGTTTTCTGATCTTGAATAAAAAGAGCAGGTTCGTTGATAATTGGTTGAGCATCTAAAACATCCATTTATTATCCCATCTTGACATATTCATAAATATTTTTTTAAAACACCGGGAATCTCATCTATTATATCTGTTGCGATCAGCCCATATGATCGTTTTTTAAACGCGGTATTACCAGCAGCTCCATTCATGAAAACACCTATTCTTGCAGCATTAAATGGTTCAACATTTTTTGATAATAAGGCACCAACTATACCTGCAAGGACATCACCTGTTCCACCAACAGTCATTGCCTGGTTATGTATATCATTCAACTTGGTATGAGTTCCATTGCTGATAACATCTACAGGCCCCTTTAACAGGATCGTTACATCTAGTTTTTTCGCCCATTTTTCAACATGTTTCTTTCGTTCATCAAGATTCGTAGATAGCTTAATACCTGTTAATTCTTTAAATTCGCCAGTATGAGGCGTTAAAACAGTTTGTGTATTTTTAATTAAATCTGGTTTTTTGCCTACTACTTTTATTGCATCTGCGTCTATTACTATTGGTTTTTTATTTTTTACAAAAAGACTAATAATTTTTTCAACTGCATCTTGTGTTTCATCTTCTGAACCTAACCCGGGTCCAATTAATAATGCATCAACTTTGTTTATCAATTTTTCAACAATTTTACAATCATTAACTACAAGTTTATTTTCATTATATAGTTCTTTAACAATAAGCGTTGGCGATAGTTTAGCAATATCTTCTGCAAGTCTTATTGGTTTAATTAAAAGAGGTGAATATGATGTTATTGCTCTTGCAGCCTTTTTTGGAGTTGCAACATAAATAAGATCAACTCCTGTTCTTTGTGCAGCAAAACTTGAAAGAGCAGGTGCACCGTAATAGGGTCCGCCTCCAACAACTAATAATTTTCCATTTTCTCCTTTATGTGATTCTTTTTTTGGTTTAGGATAGTAGGTTAAAAATTCTCCAGGGCCAACAAATTCTATAGCTTTTTTTGGTATTCCTATATTTACGGTTTTTATATTTCCGCTGTTTTCTTTATTCATCCCATTTTTTATATCATGGAATGTAACAGTATAATCTGGTTTTATTGAGATATTTGTTCCAAGACCCGTAGGAATATCCACTGAGATGACTGTTTTATTTTTTGTAGAATTAATTTTATTAACAATTGAAGAGTATGGATCTCTTAGATTACCGGTTATACCAATACCAAGCATTGAGTCAATGATAATGTGGTTTTCTGAAATTAGTTCATTAATTTTATTTATAGACTCTACGTCAAGAATTGTGACATTTGTTTTGTTTAGTTTGTTAAAATTTTTTCTAGCTATATCAGTTTTGATATCTTTTCTTTTTCCAGTTAAAAACACTGTAACCTTGTATCTTTTTGCCAGGTATCTAGCTGCTACAAATCCATCTCCACCATTGTTACCAGTTCCACAAAAAACAAGAATCTCTTTATTTTTTGATTTAAACTCATTTTTTATAAAATCTGCAACACCTTTTCCAGCGTTTTCCATAAGCCTAAAAGCTGGAACACCATAAAACTCTGAATTTTTATCTAAAACCTTTATTTCCTTCCCAGATATCATACCAAAAACGTTAAACAACTAATATGCTATATAT
>JAUWGL010000088.1 GCA_030606465.1 Thermoplasmata archaeon
ACGCAGCATAATATTTTATGTTTATTAGTTTATCCATCTAAAAAATGAAAAAAAGATCCTTTTTTAGTTTACCAACAAGTTCTTCCGCCATCCATAACAATAACAGAACCAGTCATATAGCTAGACGCATCGGATATAAGAAAAAGCACTGCGTCATTATATTCATCAGGGTCAGCCATTCGGCCAAGAGGAATAAGCTGTGTCAGTTTTTTAACAAAATCTTCAGGTTGATTATCATAAACTCCACCAGGACATAAAGCATTAACACGAACACCTTTATCACACCAATAAGTCGCAAGATAACGTGTCAACCCGATAAGACCATGTTTAACAACCGAATAGGTAACAGGCTTCACTGGCTGTTGCTCAGTGCTAACACCTTTTTTCTGATAAAGCCTCTGATCAGGAGCAATAATGCCAAGATCTGATGAAATATTTAAAATCACACCTTTGCCTTTATCAGCCATATGTTTCCCAATTATTTTACTACAAAGAAAAGCACCAGTAAGACCTACAGAAACATCAGCATCCCATCTTTCAATAGAAAAATTCTCTAAACGAGACAGCTCTTTTCCCGTTTGTTTATCCATTTTAGGGTTATTAGCAGCATTATTGATTAAAACATCAATTTTACCAAATCTTTTAATCAAATCACTAGTAATTTTTTCGATTTCTTTTTCAGAAGTAATATCAACCTTGTAACCCAAGGCAACTTTACCAGTTTTTTCTATTTCCTTTGCTTTTTCTTTTACTTTTTTTTCATCTGTGTCACAAAGAATAGAGACCCCCTCATGTTCAGCTATTGTTTTAGCATATCTACATCCAAGGAATCCTGCACCACCCGTTATGACAACTACCTGATTTTTTAAATTAAATTTCATAATCATATCATCTCCAGTTTCAAAAAATCAGTTTTTTTAACTATTGATTTTTTCTTTAAAGACTCTTTAATTCCAAGAGCTGTTAAATGACCATTAATCACCTCTGACAATGAAGCATTTGGTTCTTTACTAGTTTTTATACATTTTATAAAATGCTTTAACTCATCAATAAACATTTGATTACGAGGGAAATCTGAATGATCAAATACTTCTTGTTTGTTTTTTTCTTTATCCTCAACAGTTATAATTGATGAGGATATATCCCATTCAATTCGTCCTTTTTCTCCTTGAATCAGCATTTTTCTCATGGGTGCTCTTTGGACAAATGACATATTAATGTTAACAGGAAACATCCATCCTTTGTAATCTTGCTCTAGTAAAACGCTAACAGTATCCTCTACGTCAATATCTAAACTGCTCAGCTTTCCACCAACCGCCCATAACCTGTTTGGGGTTCCGAAGTACCAGTTTAATAAATCCAGTTCATGGATCTCAGTGAGTATTACTCCCCCGCCTAAGGATTTATTACCAGCATAGAACTCATTGTATTTTTCATATGTATGCCAGGACGGTATATATGAATTGATTATCAGCACTACTGAGTATATTTTTCCTATTTTTTGCTTGTCTATCAGTTCCTTTATTTTAATTGCACATGGGTTAAAACGCATCATATAACCTATCATCACAGGCACATTTTTTTCCTTAGATATCTGCAATAACTCTTCAAGACCATCATAATTATTAGAAATAGGTTTCTCCATGAACACAGGTGTATCATGTGAAACAAGTTCAAGAGCTGTTTTCACATGAACACTTGTAGGGTTTGTAACAACTGCAAAATCAGGTTTGAACCCTTTTGCTTCTTCAAAGGAGGAAAATTTTTCTATTTTGTATTTTGTTAAAATATTAGTTTTATAATTTGCTTTTAGTTTGTCATCTATTTCAAATGTCCGTTTGGTTTTTTTTACTGCCCCAATACAAACATCAGGCTGAATTTTAACCAGATTTCTAAGATGTCTTTGTCCTATTCCACCTAATCCAAAAAATAAAACCTTCATTTAAATCTCCTTAACATATGGTTCTATAAAAGCAATATAATCCTTTATTGTTTTTATAATATCTTTCTTTTCTTCATATTCATTGATATCTTGACGTGCAGCTTGTAAAATCAAATCCCCTGAATAATTATTTTGTTTTAAAGCATTAAAAACACTGTTAAAATCTGTATCACCAAAACCCAATGGAACGGTTCCTCCACCTATTACTCGGTCTTTAATATGAACATTAACAATGAGCTCTCCAAGTAAATTTATCTCTTTTGTTGGATCGAAATCTAATGATGCACTATTGCCCATGTCATAGTTTATTTTCAAATCCAATGGTTTAAAATTAAGAATCAACTCTCGGAATTCCTCTGGTGGTAAAGATGTCTCCAGGCTAATATCGATGCCTTGTTCTGCTGCATATTTCAAAGGTTTTTTCAAATTCTTAATCAACTGCTTCTTATCACTATCTGTTTTTAAAGCAGAGCTATCTACAAGAGGAATCTCAATAATTGGAATATTACATTTTTTACATTGATCAATAATAAAAAATAACATTTCAACTGATTTTTTTATCTCTGATGAGTTCTCACCGAACAGTTTTTTCTCCATAAAATAATCAGCTAATAAAGAACCAATACGAACAGTATACAGATTAATTAGGTGCATCATTTCTTTTATCCCATCATCAGAGTAAAAAGGATTAAGCTCCATGGTTTTATATTCAAAAATCCACTCCATGCAACCCAGGCCTAGTTTTTTACATATGGAAAACTCATTCCTCCAGTTATCACCTGGGAATGCCTGTATTTGATTATCAACAGGTGGTAATAACCGGCCTTGCATAATTCCTAGCTTATCCATATTTTCCCTACGATATAAACAAAGACAAATCAAACTATCAATTTTTTTCTTTAATAGTATAAGACATAAAATCAGCGACTTTTCTAAAAACTGGTTTCACAGGAACACCTTCTATCAACGGATGAAGTTTCTCATTTTTATCCACAATATCACTAAAAAGACCTAGAACATCATCATAACAACTCAATGTAAACTCAATATCCTCCATTTTATGAGAATAAGACAATGCATGATATGCTGTCCACAGAATACCCCGCCTTATTAACTCCTGTTGGAAATATGATTTCATCTCAAGAGGCTTATAAACACCCCGACCATCAAAAGAGATAATAGTCCGACAGGGATAACCTAAACAAGACACATAATCAGAAAGACCATGTTGCTCAGCAAGCTTATTAAAACCATCTTTTAACACACCGCCAACACGCCAAAGATGATCAGGTACCTTCTCACGTTTCAACTTAGGAATACAAGCCTTCGCTGCAGCAAGTCCAACACAGTCACCACCATATGTAAAAGAAAAAAACGTTTTTTCAAGTGAAAACATGTACTCCTTTTTACCAACAATCGCAGACAAAGGAATACCATTAGAAATCGCTTTAGCAACAGAAGTTAAATCAGGTACCACGCCTGTTAACTCTTGTGCACCACCAAACGCAAAACGAAAACCAGTCATAATCTCATCAAACATTAAAAGTGCACCATTATCATGAGTAATTTTTTTCACATTTTCCAAAAAACTATCCTTCGGTTCAATTATTGTTAACGGCTCCATGATAACAACTGCAACCTGATCAGGATACTCCCTGAAAATTTTCTCTAAACTTTCGATATCATTATACGCAAATGAATGAGCAAGTTTCTGATTAAACTCAGGAATGCCACTATTTAAATCTGTATTAGCAATATACCAATCATGCCAACCATGATAACCACAATAAGCTATATGATCACGACCAGTAACTGCTCTAGCAATCCTTACACCAACTGTTGTAGCATCAGCACCATTTTTCCCAAAACGAGCAGCCTCTGCACAGGGAACTGCATCAATCAATAGCTCAGTAACATCAACTTCTAATTCATTCATTAAACTAAAAGTCGAACCAAGCTTTAACTGATCAACGACAGCCTTATTCACATCTGGATCAGCATAACCAAGAATCAAGGGATGACAGCCCATAATATAATCAAGATATTTGTTATCATCTACATCCCAAACATAAGCACCTTTCCCTCGTTTAAGATATTTCGGTGCAAAACCTTCTACAAACTGAGTCACACCCTTGCTAAATGTCTGCGATCCTGCTGGAATAATCTGTTTTGCTCTTTTGTAAATCTCATCAGATTTTTTAATAACAGGCTTTTTAGTTTTCATTTTTTATTTTACACTACTCCTTTTTGTTCAAAGACTTCCATTTTTCATAATCTTCAGGTGTATCAATTTCAACGAGTTTTTCGGTTGTGTCTCTATCAAGGAAAACCGGATGAGTTTTACTGTTAATTAATTCATTGTTTAGACTATTTATTTCCCCTGCTTTGAAACAGCATATATAATGATAATGTTCCCATGCAGGAGGAAGATCCTGCCTTCTGAAAACATCATTTTTTATGTATTTATTAAGCATTTTACTTTTTCCATCATACATCCAACAATTAAAACGATGACTTTTAGCGGAGATAAAAGAACACAGACTTTTTGTTTCATCTTGCTCAATTATTTTTTTACATTTCTCAAAATCATCTGTATTTCTATACAAAAGAGGAAGATAAATCAACCATAATATATCATCATTTTTGATGTTCATATCCTTTATGACGCAGGAAAAAACTGCTTTTATAGAAACTGCAGGTCCAGCAAGTTTTTCAGGGCGTTTATGTATTTCATAATTGTGTTTTTTTGCATTTTCTTCTAAAACAGGATCAT
>JAUWGL010000169.1 GCA_030606465.1 Thermoplasmata archaeon
ATGATCATTTTAAGATAAATGTGCGAGGGGAAAAACTTTACGAAGAGCTCAAACATAGAAAATGCAAAGAAGATATAATGCTTTTTTTACAGGCACGAACGGATGACGTTGCAAAAAACCCAGATCTTGTTAAAAAACTTCGGGAAATAGGTACATATTGGATTATGTGTGGTGTTGAAACGCCTTCTGAGACAACACTTAAAGAATTCAAAAAAGGAACAAAAAATCAAGATGCTTATAAAACTATGAATATTCTTAGAAAAAATGATATTTTTTCTCATGCCATGTTTGTAATTGGTGCTAGGAAAGATACCCCCAAATCAATTGAACAACTCAGACAGTTTTCTGTTGATTTGGAACCTGATTTTTCAATATTTACTGCTCTTACACCATTTCCAGGTACTATTTACTATGAAACAGCAAAGAAAAATGGATGGATACAAGATACAAATTATTCAAATTATGACATGGCACATGCAATAATGCCAACTGAAACACTTACCAGAAGAGAAGTACAGGAGGAACTTTGGAAGTGTTATCAAAATTTTTATGGATCATATGTAAAAAACATTGCTGGTATATTTTCAAAAAACAAGCTTAAACGAACGTTGTATCGTCATATGGCTGGACAGCATGTGTTAAGGAAATTCAGGAGATTAATTTGAAACAAACGAAGAATATTTTATATTATCTTATTCTTTCAATTGTTGCAGCATTACTATTGGTAGTATTGACTTTTTTTAGCCCCTCTAATATAAGCACTATCAAAATCCACGATAAACTAATCGTTGGAGTAGCATTTATCTCAAGCTGTGTTTTTGGAATATCTCTAGTAAGATATCCTAGTTGGTTAAAACGAGTAGCCAGGCATGGTAATCAGGACTCAGGTAAAAAACAAACTCAAAAAACAACAGTGAAATACAGAGGACATCATCCCAACTGTGGTAAGTTTCAGAGTCATACTATTACAACGAAAAACAAAACGTATTGCGCTGGATGCCTAGGTCTTGCAATAGGTTCTCTAATATCCATTGTTTTAATGATTATCTATATATTGTTTAGTGGAAGGTATCCTTCAGACTTATTTTATTTCCTTATATTTCTTGGATTTATCATAATATCTGTTACATATATAGAGATAGTGCTTACCTTAAGATATGCAGTTGTTCATGTTGTATCCAATATTTTTCTCGTGATAGGCTTTCTTCTAGTTACCATTAGTATAACTGAAATTACAGGAGATCAAATCTATGGACTGATCTGTGTATTACTCTCATTCCTATGGTTAGATACTAGGATTCAGCTTTCTAACGGGCAACATGAAAGAATCTGTAGAAACTGCACCGAGTCATGTAAGATGTATTGATTTTACTTTTGGGTAAGCATCCGAATGCCTGTTGCGATAACTGCTATTGCAATGATTAGAGCGAAAAGCCACCAGAACTCAAATTCCTGAAGCCAAGTCGGTAAGTTTAACCCCTCAATGTTTTTCAGGACAAACTCAAAGAGTATCCACAGACCAATAAGAATAACAACAGCTCCCCAAAAAAACGAAGGTCCGTGATGTTTTCCGCCAGCGCACTCTTTCTCACAGCGATCTTCCCATTCTTTTTCATGGTCTTTTTTAGAACCGGTTAAAGAATCACCGCATTTAGCACAAAATTCAGCATCATCCTCATTTTTCTTTCCACATTTCGAACAATACACCATATTCTTCCCCCAGGATCATCAATATGTTAATATTTGGTGCTTTATAAAATCTTGGAGCAATACCTAGCAGGTTTTTGTTGGCTTACATCTATTATAATCTACCTGCTAGATATTGTAATATCATCTTATAATTTGAGCCCAATTATGTTTTTCAATAACAGAAAAAGATAAGGATGCTGTTCTAAAAATCGTATGGCTA
>JAUWGL010000105.1 GCA_030606465.1 Thermoplasmata archaeon
TGTTGGTGACGCTGATACTGAGACAGTTATTCAATACGTACGTGACCAGCGACTACAACAAACCTCGTTGGATACACTTCCAACGACGACAAACCGGGCCTCATAAGAAGCTCCGCCATTCATGGCGGAGAGTATGTCACAATATCGTTTGATTTTTCTTTGCTCTTTCCAGTTAATTTTAAAAAACCTTGCTGGGATTTAATGAATCCTTCGTTTTCAAGTTCCTTAATTGCTTGATGCAGAACAGAAGGAGAATCTTTAATTTCTTCAGTTATGATCTCTACCGAGGCATTTCTTTTTCTTTCACCTATTATTCTTAGAATATCTTCCTTAACTTTTTTCATACTATCAATTTCTTTACTCATGACGTCACCTTGACAAAATATGCAATAGCACTCCCTATGCCTGTAGAAAGACCTGCAATGATCGTAAGAACAAACGCTGGACCAATATTTCCAGATACGTCTATGAACAATACCTCCAATTACTTCTTCTTATAATTTATTTGATATCACTATTAAGTTTTTCAACATTTTTACCCCTTAATAGAAACAATGAAAGAAACATCACAATAGTAACTATGTAGAAAGTGAATGTATATCCAAGTAACTCAGTAAACAATCCTCCGATCAATGGAAGAACAATCGTTAGTATATTAAGAGTTCCTCGTATACCTAAATAAGTAGTTCTCTTTGGTTCTGGTGTAATATCAAGAAGATAAGGATCAAAACCAATGACTCTACCGCTTTTAATAAATCCTATTAACACAAAGATTATTGTAAAATAATATGGACCTAAAGGAACTGTAAATAATGAGAAGATAGGTATTAGCGCTCCTATGAAAATACATATTTCTATAACTGTTTTTGAATTTAGTTTTTTTGTATACGTCATTATCATAGACTATGGTGAGTCTCATGTTATTATCTTCCTCCGTATTTTTTATGTAGCTCCTCATCGATACTCCCATCTGGAAGCATCCAATCTGGATGAGGCTTTTCCTTTTCTTCCATGTGGTAACGAATGCAGATCTCCCAGTCTCCTTTACAATATAATTCAACCCATTTTCTATCTAAATATCCCTTTTCATAGTATCGTTTCATAGGACATATAGGATACCATTTACACTCTTTAGAAAGTATTTTTAACTTATGATAATTTTTTATTAGTATCTCTTTAAGTTCAGGTTTATGAAGGATCGCAGCGGGGTGTTGTAACGGTAAAATCTTTTTGGAATCTGCTAACAAAAGCTTACCGTATAATGTGTAAAATTCTTTTTTAGAAGGTATCAAAAGATCATATTTCTTGAGGATATATGTTGTTGAGTAATATCCTAGAGGAACTAGTGTTTCTGGATCTATAAACTCAATTTCTCTATCTAGATAGCCGCTGCATGTATCAATTTCATCCTGCTTTGGTTTCCTGTATTTTGGGAGCATGCATTTCACAAGATTAGTCATATAAAACTCTTCTCCATTAACATGAGATATCCTTAATAATTCATCTAGGATTTTTCCAGAAGGACCAATAAACATTACCCCATTTTTATCTTCGTTCTCTCCTGGTGCTTGAGCAATAAGCATGAGTCTAGCATCAAGATTTCCCTCACCACAAAGAGCATTTATCCTAGTCTCAGAGAGCCTACATTTATTACATCTCTCAATCTCTGCATTTAACTCTTGAATCTTTAATTGCATATTCTCCTCATCTGAATTAATTTTCCTAATGCTCTGATTTCTTTAGCAAATCATCAATTGTATCTTTTATGTCACCAACGGATTTCACACCAGTCATACTAGTGACTTTTTTCCCATAGCTAAAAAACCCAAAATGAGGAATCCCCATGATTTTATACTTTTTGGCGATATCATGACTTTTCTGAGTATCAAGCTTGCCAAACGCCACTTTTCCTTTGTAAATCTTTGACAAACGTCTTAAACGTGGCCCCATTGTCCTACAGGGGGCACACCATGGAGCCCAGAAATCCACTATAGACAATGGATATTTTTCAATAAAATCGTTAAAGTTTTTTCCTTCAAGAGTTACAACATGATCAGGCCATTCGTCAACTGAAGGAATCTTCTGATCGGAATCACGGCCCCCTCGCTTACGTTTAAAAATTCCAAGATATATCATACTATCCATTCATCCTTTATAAGGAATTAAACAAAGAAATTTCAGTGTTTCCCTTACCTGTATTTACAAACTGATGCCCGCCCATAGATAAAACCTGTTTTCTCAATTCTACTTATTTTTAGTCTTTATGATAACTTTCAATGGCTTTATGCAAAGTATTAACTGCAAGCTTTGAACAATGTATATGTTCTTTAGGGAGATCTTCCAATTCATCAATTAGTCTCTTACTAGTAATAGCAGATACTTCCTCAGGGGTTTTTCCTTCTACCATTTTAGTCAGCATACTACCACACGCAATGGTTGCACCACAGCCATCTGTCCAAAAACGACCATCTCTTATTAATCCATCCTTAACCCTGAGAGTTATCTTCATCGTATCACCGCAGGGTCCCTTAACCATTCCAACAGCATCTGGATGCTCAAGAACACCAAAGTTAGCAGGATTACGGTATTCCCTGATAACGGTTTGCGAATACGTTGATTCTTCCTCATATTCAATTTTCTTTTGGAGATATTCTACCATCTTCACAAAATCGTCTTCATCCATTGCCCTGTAACACCTTTTGTATCTTATTCCACATATATATGATATTACGGGATAATTCACCATCTGAATATTCAATCACGGTTTTCTCCTGAATCATGGCTTCTGTCATCACCGTTTCATACGGAAGTTTTCCAACAACTTGGAAGCTATTTTTCTTACAATACTGTTCAATCTCTTTAGTGTGATCCAGATTAATAGTGGACTTGTTAATACAAACAACAGCAGGAATTCCAAAATGTTGTGCAACGCCAAGTATCCGTTTTAGATCATGTATTGCGGAAAGCGTAGGCTCGGTAACAATCAATACCAGGTCAACCCCAGTTAAAGATGCAATAACAGGGCATCCAATACCTGGTGGACCATCAATAATAATCAAGTTTTTCTTTTTCTCCTCAGCAAGAGCTTTGGCATTCTCTCTGACAACAGTCACCAGTTTTCCTGATGCTTCCTCAGCAGTTTTCAAAATAGCATGAGCCATAGGTCCAAAACGAGTCTCAGAAATATAAGAAAAACCTGAATCACGGTCAATCATCTGAATTGCGTTAACAGGGCATACATACTCACAGACACCACAGCCTTCACAAGATTCTTTGATTAGATTAATCTCTTCATCAATGGCATCAAATCTACAGTTCTCATGGCATTTTTTACAATCGGTACATTGTTCTTTATCAATAGATGCGATTTTAAGCCCGTGAAAACCCATAGTTTTTTTAATCTCTGGTTTAAGAATAAGATGCAAATCAGCAGCATCTACATCACAATCAGCAAGCACGGCATTATCTACAAGAGATGCAAATGCTGCAGTGATAGAGGTTTTACCAGTACCCCCTTTTCCACTGATTACAGTAAGTTGCTTCATTTTTTAACCTCTTCTGTTATTTGATTAAAAAGTTTCTTGAATTCATCACGCCAGTTGGTCAGTTTATTTACAAAAGGAATACCATCTGAGTAAAGCCTAGCGATTTCTTCACTATGCGGAATTTTCATGAGAACGGGAATTTTTTCTTGTCGGCAATAAATCTCAACTTTTTTATTACCAATACCATCACGGTTGATAATAATGCCAAATGGGATATTCAAATGTCTCACGACATCAACGGCAAGTTTAAGATCATGAAGACCAAAGGGAGTAGGCTCAGTTACTAGTATGCAATAATCTGAACAACCTACGGTTTCAATAACAGGACATGAGGTCCCTGGTGGTGCATCAAGGATGACAGTTTTATCTCTATCAATTTTTTTCTTCAAGGCTTTAATCACGGGGATAGCCTGGATCTCCCCAACATTTAGTAAACCATGATAGAAATCAACTCCATTTGCAACCCCATGCTCGATTTTTCCAACAGGTTTCCTCTTCCAATTAATTGCATTCTGTGGACAAACAAGTTCACAACCCCCACAT
>JAUWGL010000155.1 GCA_030606465.1 Thermoplasmata archaeon
ACTATAGTTTTCAATCTCAGTCCGTGATCTTTTCAAATCATCTGTCATATGATTAAATGCATTGGCAAGCTCCCCTAGTTCATCTCGCGATTTAATTTCTATCTTTGTATCCAAATTTCCTTCACCAATTTTTTTAGCAGCATTTTTAAACGCAATGATAGGTTTCACGATGGTTTTTCTCAATAAATATAGAAAACTAAGAACTAAGAAAAGAAGGAAGAATGCAGAAATCAGAATCATGTTTTCTATCCTTCTGTCGAGAGAGGCATAAGCTGCATCCATAGAAAGGAGGATCTCATAGGTTCCTACTCTTTGTCCAGATAGATGAAGCGGTGTAATTACTGTCAACATATGAGAACCATCAGTATGGCTTGGGATGCTGACAATGTTATCTTCTTCATAAGAGAGATAATTATCAGGACTGGAAGGATTTCCTACAGAATCCGAATCACTAGAAACAGCAACTTTTAACTCTCCATCTTCTGGTAGATTAATACTTACTTTTAAAACATCTTCTTTATTGAGCAGAATAAAATTCAAGATATAATTCTGCAATCTTTGCTTATCCTCTAGGTCACTGCGGCTTCTTATACTAGCATCAAGAGATTGAGAAAGAGCAGTAGCTTTTTCAGAATAAGCCTCTTCAAAAAAACTAGTTTGCTCTTGGATATTAATATAGGTTAAAGAGGTAATAATGATAACAGATAGTATAAGAGCCATCAGTGTCAGTTTTAATGAAAGACTGAAATTGATTTTCATCTATATATTCCGCCTTTTTTGAAAACTAAATCTAAATCACAGTGTTTTATTTTACCCTGTTTTTAAACTGTACCTGAATATTTTGAAGATTATAAGTTTTTTAACTTACATTATTCTAAAACCACTTATTTCCAAGTTCTTCAATAGAGATGCTAGCAATCACCTTGTCAATCTCGGTTTTAAGAGCACTCTTACCTTTCTTCATAGCGATACCATAAAGTTCATTTGTAAATGGATCTCCAACGATTTCAAGACCTAAAGTATCTTTTATCAAACCTACTCCCGCAGGATAATCAATAACAATAGCATCTATCTCTCCTGCTAGTATAGCTTCAAGTGCCCCGGTATAATTATTATAACTTTTCACTAAAGAGGAATTTGTATACTTCAAAGCTTCCTTTTCACTGGTGGTTCCATCCTGTACGCCTACAATTTTATTCTCAAGATCCTCTTCGCTATTAATGTCTTTATTAGTTTCATTTACAATTATGACTTGCCCTGCATTCAAATAAGCATTGCTAAATAACACTTGCTCAGATCTCTCTAAAGTTATTGTTATAGCTGCTATAGCAATATCAACTGAACCATCTTCCACAGCATCAAGAAGATCGTCAAATGCCATATCTTCAATTTCAAGCTCAACACCAAGTTTTGTAGCAATTTCTCTTGCGACATTAATATCAAAACCCACAATATCACCATTTTCATCTATATATTCCATGGGCTCATACGGAGTAGATGTTCCAACTACTAATTTACCAGCATCTTTTATCTTCTGAATAGTAGGATCTGTTTTCTCCTCCTGATTCACACAACCTGAAAAAGAGATCACCAGGAGCAAACATATTCCTAAACTACCTGCTACCATTGTTTTTTTATGCATCCCTCTTCACCTCCTAATCTAAATACAATAACATTCATCCTTTAAAAAAACTTCTATATGTTAATCTCATTTCTCATTTTATCTTCATGGTTTATCTTGTATCTTGTTTTCTCTCCATATTTTTCGCAGAGCTCATTTATCTCTTTTTTCAACTCAATCATCTCCAACTCCCTATCAACAGTGATCTCCTGGAATTTTTCAAGTTCATTAACTTTGTTTTTTAATTCCTCCTCTGTCTTCTTCCGGTCGGTGACATCAGTAAAAACACCATCACCATACATTACTCCATCCTTTTCATAAATATCAGTTGCCCTATCATGTAGCCATATCCATTTTCCATCTTTACGTCTAACTCTATACTCGACATTAAGCTCATTTCCTTTTTCAAAAAATGCTTTAAATGCCTCCTTCACGTTCTCAACATCATCTGGATGGATTCTCCCAAACCAAAGACTATCACCTGCACTATATATTTCTTCTGGATTGTATCCATATATATCTTCCACATTTGGACTGACAAAAGTGGTGTTTCCTTTAGAGTCAGTTGTCCATGTAACATCTGGAATGTTTGTAATTAACGCATGATATTTCTCTTTGCTTGTCTGTAACTCTTTTTCTGTTTTTTTTTGTATGGAAAGATCATGAAATAATACAATATCGGCAGGTTTACCTTTATATTCGACTTTCATTCCATTAACTTCGAGCGGTGTTTTCTTTCCATCTTTAAAAACTCCCTCGATCTCATATGTTTTTACCTGCTCTCCAAGAAATCTCCTTGTTAGATTCTTTATGAGAATTGCTTTGCTTTTTGCCGTGATAAACGGTACTTTTAAAAAACTTTTACCGAGTAAATCTTCTTTTTTATAGCCTGTCAGCTTCTCTACCTTATCAGAACATTCTAAGAACCTTCCTTTTTTATCAACGATTACAATAGGATCAGCTATCAAGTTCATTAGAGCTTGAATAATTTTTTCAGAGTCAGATGGCGGGTCTGTCGTTGAATTATTGTTGTCTACATTTTCAATGATGTGTTTTTCTTTATCAGATACATGCTCAGATGAGTTTATTTTTTGGATAACTTTCCC
>JAUWGL010000081.1 GCA_030606465.1 Thermoplasmata archaeon
CTTTTTGATGTTGTGAGTTTCTCAACAGCTAATGCATAATCAAGTGTTTCAGTTACTGGAAAGTTCTTCTTGGCGAAGTCCACCATGATTGCTACTCGAACATCCGGATTTGTCACTGATTTAATACGGTGTCCTATACCTTGGATGTTTACATTTTTACTCTTCATCTCTTTGACCATGAAGCTTGGCTCTTCACCAGCGTAGAGGTATTTTGTGAAGTGATTTGCTGATCCTTGTACTGCTCCACCAAAACGAGGTCCAATAGTTAATAGACCACTCACTAGTGAAGAGATTAAATCTTTTCCAGCTCGTGATGCAATAATTGAGTTGTGTGCACCAGAAACAGCTGGCCCATGATCGGCAGTAAGTAATACTACACGTTCGATGAACTCTCGTGCCCATGCTGGTAGATTTTTCTTAAACCACAATAGACCTATTACTCCACCAAGTCCCCATTTTTCTTCAAAGATTCTACTGATCGTCACACCGCAGTATCGTAGTTCTTCTCCACGGTCATCAGAAATAGTTGAAATAAAACTTGCAGGTTTTCTGATCATTCCTTGCTTTAGAGCAACTTCATAATCAAGTGGTATTATTGGTGGTTCAACATCAGGTATTGGTTTATGTTTCCCACTTTTCACTAGCTTTGTATATGCTTTTTCTATTTGTTTATCAAAATCATCAAAGCTTTTTGGAACATATACACCTACATCCTTGAATGCTTTGTTTTTTACATCAGCTGTTTCCCGTTCTGCACCTGCTCTTGCTCCAGCATGGCCAAATTGAACTTCTGCTGGAAATACTTTTGAACATGTTCCAATACACCAGGCAACTACTGGTTTTTTTATCCGTCCTTTTTTGATCGCATCGATTACTTCGTATTCATCTGTTCCACCGACTTCACCAAGTAGTACCGTCATTTTGATATCTGGGTTTTTCTCATATCGCATCATATGGTCTATAAATGTTGACCCTGGGTATCTATCTCCGCCTATTGCTACACCCTCATAGACTCCATCTGTTGTCATAGCAATGATATTATTGAGCTCATTGCTAAGTCCACCAGATTTTGACACATATGCAACACTACCCTGGCGGTGCAACTTTGAAGCTACAATATTATCAAGTTGTCCGGCTGTGTTTCCTATTCTAAATCCTCCTGCGGCAATGCCTCCAACAGTTGCAGGACCAATAATCCATTTGTTTTTTTCTTTTGCAATTTTTATAAGTTCTTTTGTTCTTTGTTCAGGTAATCCTTCTGCAATGATTGCAACAGAGCGAATTGTTTTGGTTTCAAGTGCTTCTTTGCTTGTTTGATAGGCTGATCTGAAACTTGCAAAGTTTACCATGAAGTCTGCTTCTGGATGCATTTTTGTCGCCTCTTTGAGGGTTCGAACCATTGGTATGAGTATTTCTTTGGTTCCCCAGAAGCATTTATGCATTCCATCACGAGTCGGATTAACTATTACGACAACGGAGGGTTCTTCACGTCTGCAAATATAATCAAAATCAAGCATGCGCTGAATTGCACGTGTTTGAAAACCGAAAATAATTGCTTTTGTGTTTTTATCCATTATAATATAATCAGGTCTTTTTCCAGATTTCTTAGTTTTTGTCACGGTAATCGCCTCCATTATTTCCCCCCTAAAGCCATATCAACAATTCGTGTCATATGGGTCTCAGGACCATATACATCAATTGGAATTCCAAGTTCTTCACCAAGATCTTTCATGATTTTAAGCCCCTCCTTGTAGTTTGGTCCACCACGTCTTACATAGATTTTCACTTTTGTATCTTTCAGTTTCTTTTTGTAATCACGAAGTGCCATAGTAATACCGGTAAATGTTTTTGCTACATCTGTAAAGTTTGCTATACCTCCTCCAACTAGTAAGAACTTTGGTCGTCCTTTTGGGTCTTTCTCACGGGTCATCAAATCAAGAATTGTTTTTGCATATTCGTAAGTGAGATCAGTTGTTGGATTTCCACTGTATTCTCCGTAATTTGCAAGTTCATCTCTGTAGCCTAAGTCAACGATGGTATCAGTATAGATTACACTTCCTCCTCCACCAGCAACCATAGTCCAAACGCGACCCTTTGGATTTAAAACAGTGAGCTTGAGCGACGCTCCACTTTTTTCATCCATCATCTTGACGTATTTTTCTTCTTTTGAAAGTTTTCTTCCAAATGGTGCTGGAAATGTAAGATCTCCCCATTTATTACTGCTTTCAAAATGACCCGTATCATCAATTCTGGCAACCAGATCAAGTGGTATTATTTCTTTTCCAGATACTACAAATGGGTTGATTTCAAGATATGCATAGTTAAGTTCTCTATAAAATTTGTATAACCCTTTGGTAAATTCTGCAAACATTTTCTTATGTTCTTTTGGTGTATCCTTTGGAAGTTTACTTTCAATATTAACTTTATTTATATCTTGATCAACATCAATTTGGATTTCTGAAACAGTTTTCCACACAGATTCAATATCCACGCCGCCATGGTTGGAGAAATAAATCATGTCGCCTTCACGATTACTTTTTATCGCAACATAAAATTCTCCTTTATGTGGGACAAATGGTTCAATTATAAAATGAGTCAACATCCCTGTTACTTTTCCAACTTTTGTCTCTTTGTTCATATGCTCTGTAATCCATTTCTTTGCCTCTGTAAAACTAGCATTTGCTTTGATCAAACCATGTTTACCACGTTTTCCAAAAAGTTGATCAGGTTTTACCACTAACTTCTCAGTTTTAAGCCATTTATGTTTTTTAGGTAGATCATCAAGTTTAGTTTTTGGGTCTACCAGTACAATTTTTCCGGGGAATTTGAAATCCTTGCTGATGTAATCTGTCCAGTACTTAGCAAGCATTTTCTTCCCATCATATTCTCTTATTCCTCTTTGTGCCATAATTTTTACCTCCAAATTGTTTTAACTGGTTTGGTTTTTCATAAATGCAAGTGTGCCACCTGCAAGTATTATTTTCTTTTGCCTATCTGAAAGATTATATTCAACCTCAAATTCAGCACCATTAGTTTTGTTTTTTACCACTACTGCTTTGCCTTGGTTGATGATATTTTTAATATTTGGTAGTTCTAGTTCATCTCCTTGTGATATTTTTTCATAATCCCTTTCGTTTTTGAAAATCAACGGGACAATCCCGAAGTTGATGAGATTTGCTGTATGAATCCGTTCAAATGATTTTGCAATAACTGCCTTCACACCCATATACATGGGACATAGTGCGGCATGCTCCCTTGAGGAACCTTGTCCGTAACTAAGACCTGCAACGATAATATTGTGTTTGCCGCTGTCCCTGATTTTTTCTGCCCGATCATGAAATTTAGGATCAACTATTTCAAATAAAAACTCTGAATATTTAGGTACATTAGACCGATATTTCATCTTGCTTCCTGCAGGAATGATGTGATCAGTTGTGATTAAATCTTCCACTTTGATTGTAACTTCTCCTGCGATTGTATCGGATATTGGATCACTTTTAGGCGGATCACCAATATTAGGTCCACGATAGATTTCAACATCTTTCGGGCGCTCTGGCGGATAAATGAACATGCTGTCATCAATGTAGAATTTCTCTGGCATTTTAACATCTGGATATTTTATCCCCATTTTTTCTAGATTACGTGGATCAGTCATTTTACCAGTGAGTACCGCAGCTGCTGCAGTTTCTGGGCTGACAAGATAAGCTTGTGCGCTTTTCGTTCCCGAGCGACCTAAGAAATTCCGGTTGCTTGTCCGCAAAGACACTGCATCGGTCTTTGGTGACTGGCTATTGCCTATACAAAAACCACATGCGGATTCTGCAATACGTGCACCTGCAGCTATTAAATCTGTAAGCCCTCCACCTCTAGCAATGTTTTCAAGTACTTGTTTTGAGCCTGGAGCAATGACAAAGCTGACGTTAGGATGTGCTTTCTTTCCTTTCAGGATTTTTGCAACTGTCATAAGATCCTTATATGATGAGTTTGTGCAGCTTCCAAGACATACTTGATCTACCTCCATTCCTTCCAGCTCTTTCACTGTCTTAATGTTTCCAGGACTATGTGGGTATGCTGCAAGTGGGATAAGCTCGCTGAGATCAAGATCAACGACTTTGTCATATTCAGCATCAGGATCTGCTTTTATCTCAACCCAATCTTTCTCCCGGTCTTGGGCCTTTAGGAATGCCTTTGTCGTTTCATCACTTGGAAAGACAGAAGTAGTAACACCACACTCTGCACCCATATTAGTAATTGTTGCTCGCTCAGGTACAGATAGAGTTTTTACACCTTCTCCACCATATTCAAACACACAACCGACATTACCCTTAGTAGTAAACTTCTCCAACATCTTAAGAACAACGTCCTTAGCAGCAACCCACGGTTTGAGTTTTCCATATAAATTAACCTTGATCACTTTTGGACAAGTCAGATAAAACGGACCACCGCCCATTGCCACGGCCACATCAAGACCACCAGCACCAATAGCAATCATACCAACTCCGCCACCAGTTGGTGTGTGAGAATCACTTCCAAGCAATGTCTTACCAGGTCTACCAAAACGCTCTAAATGTACCTGATGACAAATCCCATTGCCAGCACGTGAATAAATAATCCCATATTTTGCTGCTACACTTTGAAGATACTTATGGTCATCTGCATTCTCAAAACCAATCTGAACAGTATTGTGATCAACATAACTAACTGACAACTCTGTCTTGACACGTGGAACTCCCATAGCTTCAAATTGAAGATATGCCATAGTACCAGTTGCGTCCTGAGTCAATGTTTGATCGATTTTTATGGCGATTTCCTTACCAGGTTCATACTTACCTTCCACAATGTGCTTTTCTAAAATCTTTTTAACTATACCTTTTCCCATATGAACAGACCTCCCCGTTTATTGCTTTCTTATAGGGTGTTATCAGTAATTATAGAATTAATACTTAAACTATTTGTAAGAATTTGTACAAAATTACTTATACCCCAAATATAT
>JAUWGL010000085.1 GCA_030606465.1 Thermoplasmata archaeon
ATTGAGTATAAGGTTGAAGCAGAGGAAATTAAACCTGGTTATCTTAAGATAAAAATTGGTGATCGTTTTATTAAATCTGTGATAACTGAGGGGGAAAAAGAGAAGTATGTATTTGTTGATGGAAATGTGTTTAAGGTTAGATCTGTGGAACTTACAGGTATTAAAAAAACCAAGAAAAAAGAGGAAGGTGATCTTAGCTCACCGATTTCTGGGAGGGTTGTCAGCGTTAAAGCTAAAGAAGGAGCTGCAGTTAAAAAGGGGGATGTCCTCATGGTTATAGAAGCCATGAAAATGGAATATCTTATAAGAGCACCATATGATGGTAAGGTAAAAAAAGTTAATTTTAAAGAGAAAGATCAAATTGAAATTAGTCAAAACACTGTAGAGCTTATAAAAAACAAGGAGGCTTAACGATATGGATATTATTGAAAGCAGTATTGATACTTCCGGTAAAGAATATAATGATAATTTTAAGCATTATGAGAAACTTGTTAAAGATTTTAAAGAGAAAATTGCTGTGGTCTATAAGGGTGGTGGTGAAGAAAAAATCAAACTACATGAATCACGTGGTAAAATGCTTGCACGTGAAAGAATAGATGCACTTCTTGATCCTGATACACCATTTATGGAGTTTAACTCACTTGCAGCACTTGGGATGTACAATGACAAAGCACCCTGTGCAGGTATAGTAACTGGTATTGGTATTATTCATGGTCGTGAGGTAGTAATTGTTGCAAATGATGCGACAGTTACAGGTGGAACATACTATCCTATGACAGTTAAAAAACATTTAAGGGCACAAGAAATCGCTATGGAAAACAATCTCCCATGTATTTATCTAGTTGATTCCGGTGGTGCATTTCTACCATTGCAGGATGAAGTATTCCCTGACCGTGAACATTTTGGAAGGATTTTCTTTAATCAGGCTAAAATGTCATCAATGGGTATACCTCAGATATCAGCAGTTATGGGTTCATGTACAGCTGGTGGAGCATATGTTCCTGCGATGTCAGATGAAACAGTAATCGTCAAAGGAACAGGGACTATCTTCCTTGGAGGTCCACCTCTTGTAAAAGCAGCAACAGGTGAAGAGGTAACCGCAGAGAATCTGGGAGGTGCGGATGTTCACTGCCGAAAAAGCGGGGTATCAGATCATTATGCACATGATGACCAAGAAGCTATCCAAATCACAAGAAACATCGTGGAAAACCTTAACAGACCAGAAAAAACACATCTTGAAATCAGAGAACCTGAGGAACCAGCATATGATATAAAAGAAATCTATGGTGTCATATCAAAAGATCCTCGTAAACCATATGATGTCCGAGAGGTAATCGCTCGTGTTGTTGATGGTTCAAAATTCCATGAGTTCAAAACACTTTATGGTAAAACAATAGTCTGTGGTTTTGCTAGAATAATGGGTTATCCTGTGGGTATTCTAGCGAATAATGGTGTACTTTTTTCAGAGTCAGCTCTTAAAGGATCACATTTCATAGAGATATGTGGTCAACGGAAAATACCACTTGTGTTCCTCCAGAATATTACTGGTTTTATGGTTGGAAGTAAATATGAAGCAGGAGGAATAGCAAAAGACGGAGCTAAAATGGTAAGCGCAGTTACATGTGCACAGGTACCAAAGTTTACTGTTATCATTGGTGGATCATTTGGAGCAGGTAATTATGGTATGTGCGGTCGGGCTTATCAGCCAAGGCAGCTTTGGATGTGGCCTAATGCCCGTATATCAGTCATGGGTGGCCAACAGGCAGCAGGTGTTTTGTTGACTGTTAAACGAGATCAACTGTGGAGGAAGGGTAAAGCACTTACTAAAAAAGAAGAAAAAGAAATAACTGAACCAATACTTAAAAAATATGAGACAGAAGGTAATCCCTATTACAGTACTGCAAGGATCTGGGATGATGGAATCATTGATCCAGTTGATACACGGATGATTCTTGGCCTAGGGATTTCTGCATCACTTAATGCTCCAATTCTTGATTGGAAACCTGGTGTTTTCAGGATGTAAAATCATATAATCTTGTGCTAATTGATATATAGTTTTTTAAAGCAATATTCGTTATAGTTAAAAAGTGGATGAGGCGAGATAAATATGGTCAACACTTCATATATTCCAAAAATAAATGAATTTACATTTACAGATCAATTTTCATTGGATAAAGTTTTAAGCGGTGATCTGTCAGCATTTATGCCGCTTTTTTATCTTATAATAATGATTGCTATCTATTCTATTGTTATCTTTCATTTTTATCGTTTTATTGCAAGAAGAGATTGTTTTAAACCTAGTGAACGTAAACATACAAAACTGATTGGTTTTTTGAAATATTTCTTTTTATTCCCATTTGTTGCAGTTCTCTTTTTTATTGGGTTTTCTCTGATGCTACTGTTTTTAGCTAAGGACATTGATGTCGGAGTAGTTCTTTCAACATCATTTGCAATAATACTTGCAATTAGAATAACTGCGTACTACAATGAGGATCTTTCAAGGGATGTAGCAAAAATGCTTCCTTTTGCATTATTGGGCATATTTCTAGTGAGCCCAGGATATTTCAATCAAGATGCATTAATGGATAAAATTAATTCAATGCCTGATTTTATCAGCTTATGTATTCAATACATTTTTTTCATGGTAATAGTCGAATGGATACTAAGAGTAATGCTGACAATACGATATGCTATCCTCCCAAAAAAAGAGAAAACGGCTATCGAATAAAGAAAAACTAATAAAAAAAACACAAACGAAAACATGGATAATAATTATAAATCAATAAGTGTTTAACTATAAAGTAGTAGGGATAGGAAAAGCATGAGAGAAAAGATCTTCAAAGAAGCATTAAACTGGTATGAAAAACAAGGTGAAAACTCAGAAGTCGACATCGAAGATTTCGTTAATTTAGTGATCAATAAAACAGCAGATTCTATTTTTGAAAAAGTCAATGAGGAGTTTAAAGCTGAATTTGAAAATGGTAATTTACAACATCCATTTATTATCTCAAGTGATTATTATCTTGACCTAAAGCTGAAAGATATCAAACAAAAATGTGTAGATAAAACAGAAGAAGACATTAATTTAGAAATAGAAAATGAAAAAAATGAGGAAGAATAATTTTAAAAAAAAAATTATTTCCTCAGTTTACGTCTGAGTATTTTTCCAGAAATCGTTTTTGGAAGCTCCTCAACATAATCAATGACCCGAGGATATTTATAAGGAGCAGTCGTTTTTTTAACATGTTCCTGTAATTCTTTTGTAAGCTCATCAGAAGGTTTATATCCTTTAGCAAGTACAACAACTGCCTTTACAACAATTCCTCTAATACCTTTTGGATCAGGAGCTCCAATAACAGCACATTCTGCTACAGCATCATGTTCTATTAATGCAGATTCAACTTCAAAAGGACCAATACGATAACCTGATGATTTTATTACATCATCATCTCTACCTACAAACCAGAAATAACCATCCTCATCTTTATATCCCCTATCGCCAGTATAATAAAAATCACCTCGAAATGAATTTTTCATAATCTCCTCATCCTTCCAATAATCCTTAAAAAGACCGGGAGGACGTTCATTTCCAAGATATAAAGCAATATTTCCTTCCTCATTTGATTCTAACTCTTTACCATTGTCATCAACTATTCTAACATCATGACCTGGTGTTGGTTTACCAACAGAACCATATTTAATAGGCATAAACGTGTAATTTGATAGAACACAAACTGTCTCAGTCTGACCATAAAAATCATAGATTTCTAAATCAAATGCTTTTTTCCAAACCCTAATAACTTCAGGATTCAATGGTTCACCTGCACTCATTGAATGACGGAGCTTCAGGTTATATTTTGAAAGATCCATCTGAATAAGCATTCTATAAACAGTTGGAGGAGCACAAAAAGTTGTAACGCCATATTGTTCCATAGCACGCAACAACCCATCAGCATCAAAACGACCAGGTGTCTCCCACTGAATAACAGCAGCACCAACAATCATCTGACCAAAAAGTTTACCCCATGCAGCTTTTGCCCAGCCTGTTTCAGAGATAGCCCAATGAAGATCACATTTTGTAAGAGCCTGAGCAAAACGAGCAGTAACTTCATGACCCAGTGGATAACTATGAGTATGCAAAACCATTTTTGGATGACCAGTTGTTCCAGAAGTAAAATAAATCAACATAGGATCAGAAGAAAGTGTTTTACCAATTTCATCTTGAGAAAGTGCATATGATGATTTATCCATTTCTTCCTGATAATTAAACCATCCTTTTCTTTTTCCATCAATTAGCATTAGATGCTTAAGAGTATGGCATTTTGATTTTATTTCCTCAACCATATCTGCATGATCTAAATCAGTAACAACCATACAAGCCTCTGCTCTATTTATTCTATATTCAACATCATTTGAAGTAAGAAGAACAGTACCAGGCATGGGAACAACGCCCAGTTTAAACATGCCAATAAGTGCGATGTACCATTCTGGTATACTCTGAAGAATTACAAGTACTCGTTCACCTTTTTTAACACCAATTCTTCTTAGTACATTAGCATATCTGTTTGATTCAACAGATAAATCTCGAAAAGTATGATACCTATCTCTCTTTCCTGTTCTATCTATTGATATTAACGCCAGTTTTGTTCTGTCCTCAGCCCATTGATCTACGATGTCAAAACCAAAATTAAAAAATTTTGGAACATTCCATGTAAAGTTTTTATAAAGTTCCTTATATCTATCCTTT
>JAUWGL010000135.1 GCA_030606465.1 Thermoplasmata archaeon
TACATTGTAGCACGTTATTTTTTGTCATTAGTTGTATTTAAAATTAATGCGTTAAAATGTCAAAATGAAAAAACATATTTTTATCAAATCAACAAGCATTTAAACAGATAACAGAAACAAAACAAAGCTACAATCCAGCTAATCTTTCATTCGCAATATCAACATAAGATTTATCGATTTCAAATCCTATAAAATCAACATCGAGTTTTTTACATGCAATAGCTGTTGATCCAATACCCATGAAGGGATCCAGCGCAAGTTTTATGTTTTTAATTCCATGGACCTTCAGGCACATCTCTGGTAGTTTCACTGGGAAAACTGTTGGATGTGGACGAGATTTCTGAATAGTTTCATAAGGAATAAACCATGTGTTTCCACGGCCACGAAGATCGTTACCTGCTCTTTTCCATCGACCGATATTGCTTTTATCTTGATATGGGACACCAATTGAAAGTTTATCAAGATTTATGTTTCCTTTTTTTGTAAAATGAAAGATAAACTCATGGCAGCTGTTCATGTAGCGACTGCTGTTTACTGGTTTATAATGCCCAACAGAGATATCTCCTTTGATATTTGGATAGTTACCTACGTCTTCTTTCGGGATGGAAATCGATTTAATCCAATGAATCACGTTTTGCAATTCAAAATACTTTCTAAAACGCTCTGCTACATCAAGAGAAATCCAATGATCAGAAGGTTTCCCACCAACATTTAAGAAAAAAGATGACTGATCATTCATAATCTCGCTGCATTGTCTTGCAACTGATTCCATCCAATCCAGATATTCATTTCTTGATTTCCGGTCATCATATGTGTTGTAGTCTTTACCTATGTTATATGGAGGAGATGTTACAATGACATCTACTGAAAAAGACTGTCTTTTCATCTGTTTTATTCCTTTAATACAGTCTATTATATAGATATTATTTACTTTAAACTGGACACTCATTGAGTAGTTCTCCAAGATTTGATAATTTATTTACTTATATTTTCTATTTTTTCCTAGGTTCAACCTGTATATCTTCTTTGATGTCTGCAAGACGTTTAGCGAGTTCAATGTAATGATCGATATCTGTTTTTGCATTGATCATCATTTTTGCACCATCAGGCGATCCACCACCATGCATACAACCAGGAACACCAGCACCAATTGTGAGCCACTCAATAAGTCTAGCAATTTTAGCACGGGTTTCACCAGAACAATTAGCAGACAGATATTTTTTTAGAAGATCACCATACTTTGGATCATTAATATCTTTACATGACGGAAGACAACCTGTCTCACCGATACCTCCAGCTATATCTTGCGTTATACGTTTGGTATCATACGGAAGCCTTGCAACATGTACCTTGTTTACATTGGAAAGCAACTGGTTTGGGATCCACACTCCAGATGGATGTTTCCGTCCAAGTGCACTTGCAGCAACACCCATACCAAATGTTGTTTCATTGTTA
Organism: Thermoplasmata archaeon; assembly: GCA_030606465.1. Taxonomy (GTDB): domain Archaea; phylum Thermoplasmatota; class E2; order DHVEG-1; family DHVEG-1; genus JAUWGL01. Next base: position 1,456 of record JAUWGL010000135.1, read on the forward strand.
ATAATCATCTGAGTTATTTTATCTCGAAATACTTTTTCAGAAAGACCATTTGCACGTGATATAAGCGCAGCTGCACCTATCATAATATCTCCTTGACCCGCTACACATCCACCAATAGCAGCACGGTATGGCGCAATAAAATTCATAACCGCTTTAAGTGAATACGCAAACTCTCCACACATGAATACTCGTTCTTTTGGAATGAACATATCCTCAAACAAAAGATATGCCTGCGTTATACCACCGATATCAACAGGGATATCAAACCCTTCTTCTTGTTCCCGTGTATCACTTGGTCTCCTAGTTTCAACAATAGTTAGATTTTCAATATCTCTAGGAACAACAAAAGAAACTGCATAATCTTTATCAGCCTCTTTATAACCGGTTCCAGGCATGATAAAAATCTCATTTGCTGCAGCCACACCACAAATCATTACTTTAGCTCCTCTGACAACAATTCCATCTTCTTTTTCTTCTACAATGTGTAGATTCATATCAGGATCTTTTTGTTGACTAGGTGGTTTTGAACGATCACCCTTGGGATCTGTAAGCGCACCAGAAATTGTAATATCTCTTTCTTGAGCATCCTTTAACCATGCTTTGATTCTCTGATGATATTCGGCTCCTAAATCTTTATCCATATCATATGTTGCAGTCCACATAGCATTTATTGCATTGAAACCTGCACATCTGCCACCTGTACAGGTTCCTGTTAAATTGAACATAAGACGTTTCATACGAACATTCGCAATCATATCCTCAGCACTACTTAGAATAGAGAGATATCTTGTAACTTGTTTTCCAGTAAGACTTGATTTTGCAGTAAGAATATCTTTATATTCGTCTTTCTGTGCAGCATCAAAAATCTGAGCATGCCCCTCCACAGTTCTACGAGTAGCAGGATGAGTCGTAACATCCTTTATGAGTTCTCCAAACTTGTAAATGTTTGGCCTCATTTCCTTAAGACTTTGTTTATATTCTCTTGATGTTTTCATATCTCATCTTCCCTTCATTTTAAACTCCCATTCGCACCATAAATCATCAGGATGTTCATCTGGTGGACAAACATTACACTTTACTTCAATATTAGGATTAAACTCTTTTGCAAAAGATTTTAAAAAACCCCACCTAACGGGTTTGCAGCCAAATTCACTAAGACCTTTCTTAATTCGTGTGTTTTGAACACGACATTTAACATTACGCAAAACAGCTCTATCTTTTTCAACAACAATTTCTTTATCTTCAAGATCCAGCGACCAACCTGAATAACGCAAAGCTTTCATCATAGTAGCAATATCATCTTCTTTAATTTCTAAAAATTTTTTTAGTTTTTTTGCCTCGATCTTACCCATGATTTCCCAGACTCTTCTATCAATTTCAGTAGCCGCCTCAGTACCAAAATCCTCCTCAACTCCAAGATAATATAAGCCATCAACAGCCCACATATCTCTAAGATGCATGAATACAAAATCAGCAAGTTTTTCTTTTGGAATGTTTTCAATTAGTTTCCTATCCTCAACTCTATTCATATCTATATGACCTCCCACAATGAATAATCTACTAAATGAAGAGATAAAAGATGGGGATTCAGCCCATTTTTTCTTTAACTGCACTTGTAAGTTTTGGAAGAACCTCATAAAGATCTCCCACTATACCATAATCCGCAGATCTGAAAATAAGCGCTTCAGGATCTTTATTGATTGCAACAATAATTCCAGAGTCACGCATACCAGCGATATGTTGTATCTGACCACTGATACCAGCAGCGATGTACAGTTTGGGTTTTACTTTGTGACCTGAAAGACCTATCCAGTGATCTT
>JAUWGL010000145.1 GCA_030606465.1 Thermoplasmata archaeon
ATGAATATTTCATTTAATTCCTCCCAAAGTTGTATACCTGAATAAACATCAACGTTAAAATAGATTTTCATAAAAATTTAAAAAAAATATTAATTTTGATAGATTTATTTAAAAACAAGAGGGTTTTTAATATTATATACAATTCAATAACTCGATTATTTATTTTCTGTGAGATGATACGTATGCAAGTAAAAGAAATTATGATCAAAAATATAATCGCTATTAACAGCGATGAATCAGTACTAGATGCATGTAAAAATACAGGGTCCATAAAGTTAGTAGCCTTGTTGTTAGTTTAAAAAATTATAAAAAATTAGGAGAACCCGAACAAAAAACAGAAGTAGAAGTCTAACGTATAGAAGACGATACCTTTTAATGCCTCTTTTTACATTCCCAGATTTAGATTAAGAATGGTGCTAGATGATTTAGGGGATTACCTTAAAGGAACATTAAAAAAAATAGCTAATGCGGTTCATATTGATAAAAAGCTGATAAAAGAGGTTGTTAGAGATATCCAGCGAGCGCTTTTACAGGCAGATGTTAATGTTAAACTTGTTTTAGAGCTTTCAAAAAAGATTGAACAACGTGCGTTAGAGGAAAAACCTCCAGCGGGTATGAGCAGCCGTGAACATGTTATTCATATCGTTTATGATGAGTTAGTAGATATTCTTGGTGACTCTAGGGAATTACCTGTTAAAAAGCAGATTATAATGATGGTTGGTTTGTACGGTCAGGGAAAAACCACGACGTGTGGCAAGATTGCAATATATTTTAAAAAGAAAGGACTTAGACCCGTACTTATCGCTGGAGATGTCCACCGGCCTGCTGCATATGAACAGTTAAAACAGATAGCTGACCAAGTGAACGTCCCATTTTATGGTGATAAAAAGGAAAAAAATGCTGTTAAAGTTGTAAAAAAAGGACTTGAAGAGTTTAAAAGAAACAGTGATGTAATTATTGTAGATACATCTGGCCGTCATAAACTTGAAGATGCTCTCATTGATGAGATGAAAGATATTTTCAAGGCAACTAAACCTGATGAGAAACTGCTTGTTATGGATGCTGCTGTTGGTCAACAGGCTGGTCCTCAGGCTAAGGCATTTAATGATGCTATTGATATAACTGGTATTGTTCTTACTAAGTTGGATGGTACTGCTAAAGGTGGTGGTGCTCTTAGTGCGGCTGCTGAGGTTGGTGCTCCTATTGTTTTTATTGGTACTGGTGAACATGCAAAAGATTTTGAAAGTTTTGATCCTGCTGGTTTTATCTCTCGCTTATTAGGGATGGGTGATATCAAAGCTTTGCTTGAAAAAGCTGAGGAGAGTTTTAAGGGTAAGGATGCAGAGAAAACTGCTCGGCGGATTATGTCTGGTAAGTTTACTCTGCATGACATGTATGATCAGATGGATATGTTAAAAGGAATGGGTTCACTAAAAAAAGTTGCTGAGATGCTTCCTGGTGGTTTCCCAGGAAAAGGAAAAGTGAAAGATACTGACATGGATGATACTGAGAATAAGTTAGCAAAATTCCGAGTTATTATGGATTCTATGACTGATGACGAGATGAATGATCCGAGTATTATTCGTTCTTCACGTATTAATCGTATTGCAAAAGGGGCAGGTGTGGAAAACAGGAATGTGAAAGAGCTGCTTAAATATTATAAGATGACTAAGCGTATGATGAAAGGCTTTAGTGGTAACCGTAAGATGAGGAAGAATTTGATGAAACAACTGGATTTTGGGAACTAAAAAAAAATTGTTTTTTTTGAATATGAGATATGTTGTTTAGAAACAGAGAGCAAATAATTAGAAATGGTGAAACACCTGAGTTGAAAAAGATTAGAGGGGATGTTCTTGATATTTTAAATTCTGTTCTTGATGCTGTTGATCCTTATAAAGCGGTTAAATCAAGGTTTAACAGTGATATGATTGTTTTTGAAGAGGATAGTATTGATATATCTGATTTTGATAATGTTTATCTGGTGGGTTTTGGGAAGGCAAGTGTTGGTATGGCACAAGCTGTGTGTGATTCTATGGATGTCAAAGAAGGCGTTGTTGTTACAAATGATCCAAATAATCAGGTTAAAAATGATAATGTTGCTACTGTTCTAGGTGGTCATCCTCTCCCAAATCAGGGTAGTATTGATGGTGCAGAAAAAATTCTTAGTGTTGTTGAAAAATGTAATGATAGTGATGTTTTGATTGTGTTGATTTCAGGTGGTGGCTCTGCGCTTTTATCGAAGCCTAGGGTATGTCTTGAGGATTTGCAAAGTGTTACTAGTTTGTTGTTGAAATGTGGTGCTGATATTAATGAGATTAATACTATTCGTAAGCATCTTTCATTAGTTAAGGGTGGTCAACTCGCTGCTGCTTCAAATGGTTTAGTGATTTCTTTTATTATTTCTGATATCATTGGTGATCCAATGAGTTTTATTGCTTCTGGTCCTACATATCCTGATTCTACAAGTTTTGCTGATGCAAAAAGTGTTTTGGAGAAATATGATCTTTGGGAAAAAATTCCGTTGTCTGTGAAAAAAGTTATTGATGATGGTGTTAAAGGCATTATTATTGATACTCCTGGGAAAGATGATGATGCTGTTTTTAAGAATGTGTTTAATTTTATTGTTGCAAATAATGGGATTGCTTGTAAAGCTGCAGAGAAAAAAGCAAGAAACCTTGGTTATAAGACTATGTTGCTTACCACGTCTTTGGATGGTGAAGCTAAAGAGAAGGGTAGGTTTTTAGTTGATAAAGTATTGAATTATATGAACTCTGAGAGGAAACTGGTTTTTATCTCTGGAGGGGAAACCACTGTTACAATTCATGGTGATGGAAAGGGCGGTAGGAATCAGGAGATGATTCTTGGATGTGTTAAAGATTTATTTGAGAAGAATATTGTTTTTGCTTCTTTTGCTACTGATGGTATTGATGGTATGAGTGATGCTGCTGGTGCTATTGCTGATGGTTTTACTCTTAGCCAAGCGCAAAGAAAAGGTCTCGATCCTGATGTTTTTCTTAGAGATAATAATTCTTATGAGTTTTTTA
>JAUWGL010000067.1 GCA_030606465.1 Thermoplasmata archaeon
ACGAAATCAGATCATTCAAGATATGAAAGAACAACTCACACAAAACCAAATACAACTCGTAGAAACAACAGATATGGCCAACAACCTAAAAACAGATTTAGAGCAAAGACAAGATGAGTTGAAGCAAACTACAATGAAACTCCAGGTTAGAGACGAAGATGTGAATAAGCTGCAAACAAAGTTAGACAAGATAGAAAAAACCATTGAGTTCAGAAATAATTTGATAAATAAACAGCAAAGAGAAATTTTACAGGTAACAACTGATTTAAAAACAAATGAGGAGGAGCTTGAGGATAAACGTCAACGTGTCATTGAGTTGAACGCTGATTTAGAGCAAACACAAAATGAACTAGAATCAATGAACACCGAACTTGAGACGAGAAACAAAATCATACAAGACATAAAAGAACAACTCACACAAAACCAAATACAACTAGTAACAACAACAGACACAGCCAACAACCTAAAAACAGATTTAGAGCAAAAAACAGAGGAACTAATCAATAAACAACAAGATATAACCGGATTAAAAACAGAATTACAACAAAAAACAGAGGAATTACAACGGAGACAAGAGGAAATAGAGTCATTGAGTCATGATCTTGAAACAAGGAATGAGATTGTTGATAATATTAGCAAACAGTTAACTGATAATCATATGCGACTGGTTGAAAAAACAAATATAGCTGATAACTTGCAAACCGAACTGGGACATATCACAATGAAACTACAAACCAAAGAAGAAGACATAACACAACTTCAAAAAGAACTAGAAGACTGGCATAAAGACCTAGAATTCCGGAACAACGAACTAAACCAACAACAAAACATAATCGAATTAGAACTAGAATTAGAAGGAAAAACAGAAGAGTTAGAGTCATTGGATAACTCTATTTCTTTAAAAACAGATGAGCTGAATAGTATTATTACAAAATTGCAGGATGATAAATCGACTTTAAGCTTTGTTGAAGCAGAGATTGCAAGGAAGCAAATAGAGTTGGAGATGGGTGGAAGGGTGAATGAGACCCCTGCTGCTTGGAGAGAGAGACTTAAGATTTATGATGAAATTGATAAGTCTCTTGATATAGTTGAGGATAATTTGAAGACGAAAAAACTTAAAGAAGGATCTGATGAAGTCTAAAACCTTATTTTTAATCTAAGTCGTTAATACAGTTTGGGTAAATTGAGTTATTTATAATTATTTTAATTGTTTTTTTGTACGAGCTTATTTTTTGTTAAAATGTCATTTTGTGATTTTTACCTTCTGGTCTTTTTTCCATTTTGTTGTTCTAACGGGTAAGCTTTATATATTGTCACGTGAGAACAGATTACATGGAAACATTTACCATGTCTTGATTTGGCATGGGAAACGTAAGGAAGGTGGAAATGAAATGGAAAGTAGGTATATGGAAAAATTAAAAGGCAAGTATTGTAAAATCGTGACACGAGAACCCGGTGAACAAAGAGCAAATGTTGTTACAGGCACCATAGAAGACATAGACTATAAAGATGGTTTTATTTTAGTAGATTCATCTCAAGGATTAGGGTGCCTAAAAATAAACACAATAATCGCAATAAAACCTGGATCACAAGGAAAAAGAAAAAAGAAATATTAAAAATGAAGAGTATGCTGCTATAGGTATTGGAACCCTTATTGTTTTCATAGCCATAGTATTAGTCGCAGCAGTAGCAGCAAGCGTTATAATACAAACAAGTGAAAACCTGCAACAAAGAGCATACGCAGTAGGAAAACAAACCATACGAGAAGTATCAAGTGGGTTAAAAGTAACTCATGTTTAGAGTGGTTATCAAACTGGATCAAAAATCACTCAGTTAGCCTTATTTGTATCTACAACAGCAGGCTCAAGCAGCATTGATCTAGCGGAGACATATATTTCTTTATCTGAAACCTACTAAACAGGTTATTCTTGATTATACCAGTACATGTTTTGCTAGTAACGTTTCTACTGGTTTATTTTCAACCTTGAATGCTAGTAATCTTAGTAGTACCACATATGGTATTATCGTGATCAGAGATGTTGATAGCTCGTGTACGTCTATTACTCCTTCTATAAATGGGGATGATTTAGTTGTTTTACTGGTAAATACTACTAAATGTTTCACAGGAATAAGTACACGTACTGAGGTGTCTGGTAGAGTAATCCCTGAGTTTGGGATGAGAGGAGTAATAGGTTTTACAACTCCCAGTGCCTATATTGATACTATTATTGAACTTCAAACATAATCAAAAGAAAAAAACTTTTTTCTATAAAAGATCCATATTTTTTTATCTTCCAAAGAAGACTTTTGCTATGTCATATAGTTCCTTGTCGACCGTTTTTGATGTATTTGTTGCTTGTTCAAGCTCTATAGGAACGATTTTATTTCCCTGAAGCGCCACCATTTTACCAAAATCACCTTTTTTTAAGGTTTCAACTGCTGCAATGCCGAATCTTGTTGCAAGAACACGATCATGAGCTGTAGGTGTCCCTCCTCTTTGAACATAGCCAAGGACAGTTACTCTTGTCTCAACATCCATGCGTTTCTCAATTTCTTTTGCAAGATAATGTCCTATCCCTCCAAGTTGCACATGACCGAATTCATCTTTTTTATCTGTTTTTGTTATTAATGAATCGCTTTCTTTTGGTCGTGCGCCTTCTGCCACACATATTATACTAAAATTTTTCCCACGGCGATATCTTTGTTCGACGTTTCTGCAAACCTCTTCTACATCAAAAGGCTCCTCAGGTATCAAAATTTCATCTGCTCCACCAGCAATACCTGCCATTGTAGCAATCCATCCAGCATGACGACCCATGACTTCTACAACGATAACACGATGATGTGACTCCGCAGTTGTATGTAACCTATCAATGGCTTGAGTTACAATAGATACTGCAGTGTCAAAACCAAAAGTGTAATCAGTTCCGGATAGATCATTATCTATGGTTTTTGGAACACCCACAACAGGAACATCTAGCTTATGAAGTTTTGCTGCTACACCAAGTGTGTCATCTCCACCTATTGCAACAATTGCATCAAGTTTGAATCTCTTAATGTTTTCTAAGATTTTTTTTACATCCTCCTCGTTTTTAAATGGATTTGTTCTAGATGAACCAATAATGGTGCCACCTTTTGGTAGAATACCAGAAACAGAATAATCAGTAAGCAATTCCATCTCGCCATTAATAAGACCTTTCCAACCGTTTTTAATACCAATGATATCCCAATCATACTGCATTGCTTTCCGTACCACAGCTCGTATTGCCGCATTTAAACCTGGGCAATCTCCTCCACCTGTTAATACACCTATTTTTTTCATTATCTAGTACCCTCTATACCTCAAATTAAAGATTAAATCGAAATTTCTCTCTCCAACTCGTTTATCCATGATTCTTTTTTAACTTTTTTGGATGGGAAGCCCCATGCGTAGCGTGGGATAGTTCACTACTTTTTGTAAAAAAACCTGTTATCCCCCTGTCAACATACCTTTTATAAAAAGTTGTACTATGAAACCAGTTATGACTACAATCCATACAAATGGTACAAAGAACAAGGGTATTACATACGAGTGGCTACCTTACCAAAAACCGCCATAATATCGCCGATGTTTTCGGCGTTCTTTCTAAAAACCTTCTTTTTTTCTGTTTTATTGGATCTTAGAAACAAATACATTAGCAATAATCAGAAATAAAAAACTATAAGTACCAGATATTACCATAATAAACCTTGATAAACAAATGATAAAAAAACATATGACTACAAAAGAAAAAGAAGATCTAAAAACTTTCTTAAAAGCAAGAATTGAATATCTTAAGTATTGCGCTAAAGCGCACTAGTTTAGTTTTGTTTAAAGTTTTCTTTTAGCCATTTCTCGATTTTCAATCCGTATTCTGAATTCATAATTTTTTTGATTTCCTCTTTTCTTTGTTCTTTAGTTTCAATACCTGCTATACGGAAAAATCTTCTTTCTAAGTCATGTTTTTCTTCGTATTTAATCCTCCATTTTTCAAACATAGACACAAGATAAAAGTCATAGCATATGATAATGCCGGAAACAGTGCAACTGATGAAGTAACTGTTTGGAAGTTCTTATAAAAAATAACAATTTATCCTTATTTTGTTTCAATTTATCACATAACCCTTTTATCTTAAAAACTCTGTAAAATTAGGTTATGTTTTTCAATAGTAACCATCAAAAACCTTTATTATACCCTTTTTTATATTTGGTATTCCGCCTTGGGCGGGTAACAAAGTGGCTATGTGGCGGACTGCAGATCCGCATACGGGGGTTCAAATCCCTCCCCGCCCTCTTAATTTTTTTAGTTTTTTTATTGATTATTTTAACCTCTTTGAAATGTTCTGCAAGTCTTGTAATAAACGAGGTAATGTATGACCCATCACAAAATGATAACTACAACGAATGGGTAGAATTATATAATCCTACAAATCATTCTATAAATGTTTCAGGTTGGAGTATAAGTGATAATTACGCTGAGGATTTTTTAGAAGGAGACTTTGAACATGGTAATGGAACCACTATAATACAGCCATATGGCTATGCAATCATAGCTGACCATGGAACAAAAATCTATGAAAACTTCTCCATATCAAATAACACAATACGATTTTATGTTGATGACTCAGGTATAGGAAATGGATTAGGAAATAACAATGATAAATTGATACTCAAAAATAGTACGGGGGCTGAAATAGACAGCATAGAATGGGGTTATAACTATACAGATGTAGCTGGGATGCCTGCTGATTTAATAAATGAAGGACACTCTTTAGCCAGACATCAGAATATAGATACCAATGACACTAGTAAAGATTTTTATGATGGAATAGTTCCCACACCAGGTAGTGAAAACAAGTTTATACAAGGCCCAAGTTTAAACATAGAATTATCTCCATTGTACATACCAAAAATACATAACAATTCTGAGTATGGTCTGCCTTTTGCAGTCAAAATAAATATCAGTAATTATGAGTCAAATGAAAGCTATCAGATGAAATCATATGTAGTTGGGAATGCTTCCAGCAGATGGCCTGCAACCCAGACATGGGATGGAACATCTTGGATATATTCCGATCGTTATACATCAACCATAATCACAAACGGTACTGGAAACTGGTCTGGTTGGGCATATATACGGTTTAAGAAAGACTACAAAGAATATCAAAGAAACATTAAGGATAATAATACTGCGTTTTTAAATGTAAAAATTAAAAAAGAAGATAACTCAACAGATGAAATCTCAAAAATAGTCTATCTTCTTGACATGGATGACTCTACATCAAATAGTACAAAAGGAGGATACATTGTAGGGAGAACAGAAAAAAACAATGCATATTTGGAAAAACATGCTATCATTGTTGAAAACAAATCAGGTGTTATCACAGGAGTTTATGTCACAGAAAACAATAATATTGATGAAGAGTTTGTTTCAAAACCCGGATACTTCAAAATTACAAGTCCTATTGGTACAGATTATTCATTAAAATTTTTAGATCAAAGTAATAGTATATTACATATCATCCAAAATATAACTATTGAACAAGGAGAATATGGAGTCAAAATTTATTCCCCAGAAACATCTTATTTAGTGAGGAAACATGAGACCCTGGATATCCCTTTAACC